>JAYSRU010000044.1:0-18434 GCA_043720875.1 Crocinitomicaceae bacterium | reverse complement strand
CCTGATTTTCTGAAAGTATATTGATGAAGTCCTACGCGAGTTGAGCTGGTTAATTCTGCGTCAATATCATATTTATCAAGTTTAACTTTGTAATATCCAGCTGTTGCTTTTTCGTTGTTATGTGAAAATTTCGAAGAATAATCAGTCTTGTTGAGGGTTGGTTTTCCCATAGTAGGCATGATCATTATGTCTCCGAAATCAGATACTCCAGTTCCGTTCAAATGTGTATGTGAAAAGCCGTAAATAATACTGTCTGAAAAGTGATATCCTGAACAACCATCCCAGCTTCCATCGATTCTTGTATCTGGAGATAATTGCACCATTCCAAAAGGAACTGTAGCGCCAGGAAAGGTGTGTCCATGTCCACCAGTACCAATCATTGGGTTTACATGCTTTTGAAATTCTTGAGCATTAACGAATGCGGATAAAAGGATAAAACCTAAAGTTATGAAGTATTGCATTTCCTAAAAAATTTAGATTCAAAGATAGAGGATTTAATTATGATTTCAATTTTTGATCCTATTTTGGCTAATGATTAAAATGAAGTCCAATAATTTTATGAAATTTTGTACACAAACAAGCTTTTTCACTTTTTTAGCTGATTTGATTTCACTACTTTAGTATAAAATATGTGAATATGTTTGATGATGAGGAAGATGATGAGGATCTAGGGAAAGAGTTGAATGACGCTTTGGCTAGGTATGAACAATCACGTGAAGATGGGCAATTTCCTTATTTTCCGAGTGATCATTTGGATTTTATTATAGAGCATTACATGACGCAAGGAGAAATCCAAAATGCTGGTCAATGTTTGGAATTGGCGCTTGAAATATATCCCAATGTTGAATTGTTCAAATTAAGACAAGCACAGTATTTGTCTAACATGGGTGAAGTAAATAAAGCCTTGAAGTTACTGGATACGATTAACTATGCAGAATTTGAATTGGATTTTATTTCAACCAAGGCTGTGATTTTTAGTCAGTTGCGTGATCATAAAAATGCGATAAAATTATACCGACACGCATTAGAGTTGGCAAATCCTGATGAACGAGATGATTTGTTTTTGGATTTAGCTAGTGAAATGCAGGCGATGAACGACTTGGAAGGAGCAATAAAAGTTTTAAATCAAGCCTTGACTAATAATCCTAACAATGAGGTTGTTATCTACGAAATTGCATTTTGTTACGATCAAATCGGTGATTTTGAACGTGCAATAAAATCGTATAAGGACTTTATAGATAATAATCCATATTCATTTACAGCTTGGTACAATTTAGGAAATTCCTACTCAAAGATGGAAGATTTTGAAAATGCCATAATAGCCTACGATTATTGTATTATCATAAACGAAGATTTTACTCCGGCGAAATTTAATCTTGGCAATGCTTACTTGTCTTCAGAAAAATATAACGAAGCGATTGAGTGTTTTCAAGAATGTATCGACAAAGATGGTGAAGATTCTTTAGTGATTTGTTACTTGGGCGAGTGCTACGAAAACTTGGAACAATATGACAAAGCGTTGGAATTTTATAATAAAAGCATAGAATTAACGCCAGAATTACCGGAGCCATGGGTAGGGAAAGGAATTGTAATGGATTTGAAAGGGGAAACCTTAGAAGGTATAGGGTTTATTAAGCATGGTCTTGAGTTGGATCCGAATAATGCTGGATACTGGCATGTGCTAGCCGGTGCTGCAGAAAAAGTTGAAGATTTAAGTTTAACCCATGAGTGTTATCAAAAAGCAAGACTGTTAGACCCGAGTAGTAATGAAGTTTTCTGTGACTATGTTGCTTTTTTATGTGAACAGGATGTGGATTTAGGTTTACAATATGTTCAAGAATTGAAAGAAAATGAAAGAATGGGTGCGTGGTATTTAGCATTTTTATACGCAAATTGGAAAAAATCTAAAGCAACATTTGTTATAAAAGAATACGAATTATTGTTATTATCGGACGCTATTCAAGCAAAAGAACTATTTTTGTACTTTCCAGATATGGAAGAAGATAAAAAATTTAAAAAATATCTAAATAAATAATTAAGTAAAATGAATTTCGATCTACCATACATTCCATTTAGAGAAGAAAAGCCTCGTCAAAAAGGTGTAACTATGATGATGGATAAAGGATTAAGTTTGCGCGAAACAGAGAATTTTATCGATGCAAGTGGCCATTTAACCGATCTTGTTAAATTTGGTTTTGGAACTTCATATACGACGAACAACTTTCAAGAAAAAATAAACATTTATAAGCAAGCGGGTATAAAAGTATATCTAGGAGGTACATTGTTTGAGGCATTTTACGCCCGTGGGAAATTTGACGATTACATCAGAGTTTTAGATAAATATAATATTGAGTGTGCTGAGGTTTCTGATGGATCAATCATAATTGGACATGATGATAAATGTAAAGCAATCGAACGTTTGGCAAAAGATAGATTGGTTCTATCAGAAGTAGGATCAAAGGATTCTGGAATCTTGATTTCACCGAATAAGTGGATAAAAATGATGACAACGGAATTACAAGCTGGTTCTTGGAAAGTTATTGCTGAAGGTAGAGAGGCAGGTAACGTTGGTGTTTTCAGACCAAATGGTAGTCCTCACACCATGTTGATTAACAGGATTATTGCGCATGTAAAACCAGAAAACATTCTTTGGGAAGCACCGCAGAAATCACAACAAGTAGCATTCATAAAACTTTTTGGTTCAGATGTGAATCTTGGAAATATTGGTCATAATGAAATGATACCTTTGGAATGTTTAAGATTAGGGTTGCGTGGAGATACATTTTTTGACTTTATGCCAAAAGATTACGCTACACGCTTAAAACAAGTTCAATCTGATGAGGAGGAAGTTGTAGAAGAAGAAGACTAAAATGAACACAGTTCTCAAAAAAATAATAACGGGACATGTAGGTCCAATTTATAATGCGTGCTATGATGGCGCGCATTTTTTATATAGCACTGCAGCGGATAAATATGTGACGCGTTGGAATATTGAATCGGGTGAGCAGGATGGCTTTAGTGTAAAGTTACCTGAAGCAGCGTTTCACATCAGACTAATTCAAAATAACTGCAAGTTATTAATTGGAACCAATTCGGGAAATATTCACATTATCGATCTAGAAACGAAATTAGAAATCAAATGTATAGAATTTCATAAAGCTTCAATTTTTAGCAGTATTGAAATGAAATCACAGGCATTAATACTGGTAGGTGATGCAGAGGGAAACATTTCTATTTGGAATAGTAAGTCCTTCGAGTTATTAATGACGATACCTTTAAATGCAGGAAAAATAAGGTGTTTTGCTTTGTCTGAGTCGGAAGATTTACTTATTGTTGGCAGTCAAGACGGTAAAATACGAGTATTAGAAACGAGTTTTTTTAATGAACTTAAGGTGTTTGACGCCCATATGGGTGGGGTTAATGATCTGAAATTTTCAGCATTAAATAAGAATTGGCTGTTTTCGGCAGGTAAAGATGGATTGTTGAAACTTTGGGATTTAGAAAAAGATATTATCCGAAAGAGTATTCCTGCACATTACGAAACTATTTATTCATTAGGTTCATTGAATCAGCTATTAGTGAGTGGGAGTAGAGATAAAAGTATAAAGATTTGGAATCAAGAATTAGTCCCGTTGCAAAAAATTGATCACAAAATAAAAGGACATACACGCTCTGTAAACGGCGTAGGCATAATTAATAAAACCACTTTCTATAGTTATTCAGATGACGCAACACTTCGCATTTGGAGCGTTGACATGTAGATAGCTAGATTACTTCAATTTTTCAACTCGAAGATTGATGCTGTCTAAGGCTGTAGTATAGATTTCTTGCAAGGGTTCTACTTGTGAAGAATAATAATCCAATGATTTGGAGTATTGCTCGAAGGTAACGTGATTTTTTGCTAAAACATCATCTCCGCAATTCTTCAATAGTTTATGAAATAATAAGACTGAATGATACTCACTCTGCACATATGATTCTGAAATAGAAAGATCAATTAATATAGATATCATTGTTTCCTTTGAAACCAAATTGGAGGGCTTTGGAACATGTGCGATAGATTCATCGCAGGCACAAAGTAGCAGAATAAGTATAAGTAGTGAGGGTCTCATTTATCGAATAAAGCTGATTCGTTTTCCGTTAATGTCACTACATATCTTATCTCCATCCCAAACTAGATTTCCATTTACAAATGTGCGTACGATTTTATTGGAAAACGTAGTTCCTTCAAAAGGAGACCATTGACATTTGTAAAGTAGACTTTGTTTAGTGACAGTGGTTTTTTGTTTAGGATCAACTAGAACCAAATCTGCATAGTAACCCTCTCTAATAAAACCACGTTTTTCTACTTGAAAACAAATTGCAGGAGCGTGTGCCATTTTTTCAACCACACGTTCAATACTAATCTTTCCTTCATTAGATTTTTCTAACATTGCCAATAGTGCGTGTTGCACTAACGGGCCACCAGAAGGAGCTGACATGTAGTCTTTAGATTTTTCTTCTAATGTATGTGGCGCATGGTCAGTTGCAACGATATCAATTTTGTCGCTTAACAATGCTTTCCAAATTGCTTCGCGGTCGTTTTCAGTCTTAACAGCGGGATTCCACTTTATGAAATTACCCTTCGTTGCATAATCTTTATCGGTAAACCATAAGTGATGTACACACGCTTCTGCAGTGATGCGTTTTTTTATTAATGGAATAGTATTGTCAAAAAGGTCGCACTCTATTGCAGTGGAAATATGAAGAACATGAAGTCGAGTATTATGCTTTTTTGCTAATTCAACTGCAAATGAAGATGATTTGTAGCATGCTTCAGCTGAACGAATTGTGGGATGAAGCTCGATCGGAATATTTTCACCACACATTGCTTTAGCATTGCGTAGATTTTCTTGTATTGTCGCCTCATCCTCGCAATGTGTTGCAATGAGCATAGGTACTTCAGAAAATAAGTTACTTAAGGTTTTTTGAGAATCGACCAGCATGTTTCCTGTGCTACTGCCCATGAAAATTTTAACGCCACAAACATTTAATGGGTCAGTTTTCAATACTTCTTCTAAGTTGTCGTTAGAAGCCCCCATAAAAAATGAGTAGTTTGCTAGTGATCCATTAGCAGCAATGTCATATTTGTCTTGCAGTAGGGGTTGAGTCAACGCGTTTGGGACAGTATTTGGCATTTCCATGTAAGTAGTTATTCCACCTGCAACAGCTGCAGTGGCTTCACTAGCAATTGTTCCTTTGTGCGTCAAGCCTGGTTCTCTAAAATGAACCTGATCATCAATGCAACCGGGTAAAATAAATAATCCTTCAGCATCTATTGTTTGATGTAGTTCATTAATTTCAATATGATTACCAATTTTTTCAATTATTCCGTTGCGCAGTAATAGGTCAGTAACTGTTTGTTGACCTTCATTGACAACAGTGCCATTTTTTATTATAATTGTACTCATAGCTTTAACCATTTCATTTGCCAAACCCCGAAAATTGCTTCTTTAAAAATACTTGTATTCATTTTGGAAGTACCAGCTGCTCGATCAATAAAGTTAATAGGAACCTCAACGCATTTGAATCCTTTTTTCTTGGCGGCATATTTCATGCAAATTTGAAACGCATAGCCTTTAAACGGAATATTGTCTAGGTTAATTGCCTTTAACACATCAATGTGGTAACATTTGAAACCTGCGGTTGTATCCTTGATATTGATCCACAAGATCATTCTAACATAAAGTGAAGCAAAAAAAGAAATTAACCAACGTCCAAATGGCCAGTTTTCAATGTGGCCTCCTTTTATGTAGCGGGAACCTATGCTAAGATGGGCTTTATGCTCAACAATCGGAAGTAATAATCTTGGTAAATCATTCGGGTTGTGTGAAAAATCACAATCCATTTCAAAAACCACATCATATTCACGGGCAATTGCCCATTTAAAACCATGAATATATGCAGTGCCTAAGCCTAATTTACCAGCTCTTTTCGAAATATGCAATTGATTCTTAAACTCTGATTGCAGTAACTCAACAATAAGAGCTGTACCATCTGGCGAATTGTCGTCTACAATTAGTAATTCAAAATAATCTGCAAGATTCATAACGCACCGAATCATATTTTCCACGTTTTCACGTTCATTATATGTTGGAATGATTACTAGTTTTTTCAAGGATGTTTTATTTACTTCACGAAAATAAGAATAATGCTTCGAATAATATGCCTTGTGCACTAATTTGAGTAAATTTGAGAGAATTATGAACATTTTTAACAGTAGTTTCTTTTTTTTTATCCTCCTTTTCGTATTTCATGGTAAGGCAAATTCACAGATTTCAAAAAATATTCAGTTGTTGGATAATTGGTTTCAGGATAGTTTAGTTACTTCTAGCTCTTATAAAGTTAGATTTTCGGATTGTTTTGGATTTGTTGCTAACGGAAAAGAATATGGTATAATAGGTAGCACTGAAGGAACTCACTTTTTTGAGGTATCTAACTCAAACAAGTTGCTACCTAAAGGTACTGTTCAAGGCAAGTATCAAAGTGCTATAGTGATGCATAGAGAATACGCAAAGTATAAAAATTACATATATGCAGTGTGTGACGAAGGGCCAAGTTCTTTGCAAATCATAGATATCTCAAATATCGATAATGTCTTAACTATAGCGAAAGAAGATTCTGTTACTTTTGGTCAGGTGCACAACATTTTTATCGATACAAATAATGCTTTAATGTATTGTTGCATCTTTACTCCGTACATTGGAAATCCTGGGCAGCTGTATAGCCCTATGAAAGTTTATTCAATCATAGATCCATTAAATCCGGTAGAAGTTTGGGATGGACCAAACGACATCGATGAGGTGCACGATATATATGTAAGAGATAATAAGGCGTTTTTAAATTGTGGTTTTGAAGGCTTGCGGGTGTATGATTTTACGAATCCAACTGCGCCTGTTTTCAAAAGTAGTTTGGCGTTGTACCAGGAACAAGGATATAATCATCAAGGATGGCTTTCGCCAGATGGCAACACCTATTTTTTTGGAGACGAAACAAGTGGTAAAAAAATTAAAAGATGTGCGGTAAATAATTGGAATGTTGCTGTGACAAATTATTTTGGAACTAATTCTGTAAACATGTCCGTTCCCCATAACATGAAATGCACAAATGAATTTCTTTTTTGTGCTTATTACAATGAAGGATTAAGAATTTATGATACAAGAAACGGATTTCCGGTTGAAATAGCTCATTATGACACTTATCCCGATAATAGTACGTACAAGTTAAATGGAGCTTGGGGCGTGTATTCTGATCTACCGTCGGGTAGATTGTTGGTAAGTGATCGACAATACGGGCTATTTCTGTTAGATTTTGATCGTGTATTATTTTTGCATGAAACTAATGGAGAAGAGGTGCAGTTGTTTCCAAATCCAATTTCATCTGGTGACGAATTTAGGATCGTAGTAAACGATGAAAACGTTGTTGGACTTGATTTGAAAATATATGACTATTCAGGTAATGTAATTAATGCAATTGGAGTTGAGGGGCAAAATTACTATAAGGGAATTCTGAAAGCAGCCAAAGGAGTTTACTTTGTTCGAGTGGCTTATTTTGACAAGAATAATACAGAAGTGGTTAATGTACAGAAATTGATTATTCTATAGTACTTATAGCCGTCTCGTAATGTTCAAAAATCAGATTCTGTTCAAATCCTTTTGATAAGACAAACAACATGACTTTAGCCTTCTTTTTGTAGCTATTTCGTTCTGTTTTGAGGTCAATGTATTTTCTTTTAATATGATGAATCAAGGTAGAGATATATTCGTCATAATCAATTTCCTTAAACCCCTCTTTAATTAAAGGTTCCGAAATTTGTTTTGATTTTAGGTGCTGCTTTATCTTAATTTTGCCCCATTTTTTGATACGAAATTTCCCCGAAACGAATGCACTAGCAAATCGACTTTCATTCAGGTAGTTATTAGTGATCAAATGTGCTATTAATGCATTGCGATTTTCTTCATTTTGACCCCAGTCAAAAAGTTTATTATTGACTTCAAAGTGACAGCGTTCTTGATACGCACACCAAGCTTCAATTTTAATTTTAGCTTGTAAAAAAGAATAGCCCTCTGGTTTCAAAGGGCTATTCTTTTATAAGATATTTTAATGCTATTCAACAATGATTTCCTCATTCGCTCCATCTACAAAAGAGTACTGTAGCAAGTTGTTAGCATTGATGCCTCTAATAGGAATCCATTTTTTATATTTCATAAACCACTTCATTTGGTGTGACATTAGTCCGCGTTTAAAGTGTGATTCTAAATAAGGATGAACCAATAATGTGATTTTTCCGTGTTTTTTTGAAGTAATAAGATGAATTAAATTACTTTCAATTTCTTCTGCAAACAGTATACTCGCTTGAACTTCACCAGTTCCTTTACAAGTTGGGCAAGTTTCACTCGTTGCAATTTCAGTTTCTGGTCGCACACGTTGACGTGTGATTTCGATAACACCAAATTTTGACGGAGGAAGTATATTGTGCTTCGCTCTGTCAGACTTCATACTTTCTTTCAGACGCTCAAACAAAGCTTTATTATTCTCCTTGTCGTGCATGTCAATAAAATCGGCACAAATTATACCACCCATATCTCGGAGTTGTAAAATTCTACCAATTTCATCTGCTGCCTCAAGGTTTGTAGCAAGCGCGTTACTTTCTTGACCTTCCGCTCCTTTACGGTTACCGCTGTTTACATCGATAACGTGCATTGCTTCGGTATGTTCAACAATCAAGTAACCTCCACTAGGCATCGGTACTTTTTTTCCAAACAAACTTTTAATTTGTTTAGCAACACCAAACTTTTCAAAAACATCAATTTTTCCATCGTAATGTTTTACAATGGATTCTTTATCAGGTGCAATTTCAGCTACAAACTCTTTAACTTCACGGTAAAGCGTGATGTCATTAATTTGAATTGAGTTAAAATCTTTGTTTAACATATCACGTAAAATAGACGATGTTTTGTCTATTTCTCCCAGAACTCGAGTTGGTGGTACGGATGATTTTAAGTTTTCATACATTGCCTTCCACTTGTCTAATAATTGTTTTAAATCATTGTCTAATTGGTCAACAGGTTTGTTTTCTGCAACAGTTCGAATGATTACGCCAAAGTTTTTAGGCGTAATACTTTCCATTAATTTTTTAAGACGATCTCTTTCCGCGGGCTCTTTAATTTTCTGAGAGATTGATATTTTCTCGGAAAAGGGAACAAGAACAAGGTATCGTCCTGCTAAAGTTACTTCTGAGCTGAGCCTAGGCCCTTTGCTAGAAATTGGTTCTTTTGCAACTTGTACTAAGATGTTTTGAGATCCAGAAATTACTTCAGCAATTTTTCCTTCTTTGGGAATGTCTTTTTCTGATTTGAAGTATTGCAAATCATGAACAGCTTGTTTGCCTGAAATAGTTTCGCGCGTAAATTTATTGAGTGAATGAATTTGAGGGCCAAGGTCCAAATAATGCAAAAAGGCATCTTTTTCGTAGCCAACATCCACAAAAACAGCATTTAGAGAAGGTACGACTTTTTTTACTTTTCCTAAGTAAATGTCGCCCACAGCGTAATCTGTAGTTCCTTGTTCTTGATGAAGTTCAATTAATTTTCCGTCTCGAAGTAAAGCAAGCCAAATGCTATTCTTTTTAGCATCAACTATTAGTTCTAAACTCACGTTGGGTAGAATTAAAACGTAAATAAAAAAGAAAACTTAGTAAACAAATGTCTACTAAGCGTCCTACTATCTTTTTGAAAAAGTTAATTATTTCTTTTTCTTATGACGATTTTTTCTAAGTCTTTTCTTACGTTTGTGAGTAGCCATTTTGTGACCTTTTCTTTTTTTACCGCTTGGCATAATATGTATTTTTAGTTGTGTGTAACTTTTTTATCTTGAGAGTCAGAGACTAAAGGAGTGCAAAATTATAAAAATTATTGATATAGCGTCAATAATTGTTGATTAATCTTACTTTTTAGCCGTTTTTTCTTTTACTTCAGTAACAAATTCTTTAGCTGGCTTGAATGTGGGTACATTATGAGCAGGAATTAAAATTGTTGTATTTTTTGAAATATTTCTACCTGTTTTTTCAGCTCTTTCCTTTACGATGAAACTTCCAAAACCTCTTAAGTATACATTTTCACCTGTTGTAAGAGAAGTTTTAACGCTAGTCATAAATGACTCAACAACCTTCTGAATCTCAATTCTATCTAAACCTGTGCTTTCAACAATTTCTGCAACAATATCCGCTTTTGTCATAATCTATTAATTTTCAATATTTTTGTATTCCTTTTGGGAGTGCAAAACTACTAAACTTATGCTGTATTAGCACAGATTTTTTCTATTTTTTTCATTAATTTCTACAAACAAATGGATTTTTCCTATCGACTAGTGAATTGGTACCGACAAAAAGCAAGAATTCTCCCATGGAGAGAAACAAAGAATCCTTATTTTATATGGTTATCTGAAATTATTTTACAGCAAACTCGAGTCGCACAAGGACAACCGTATTATGAAAAATTCATCTTGGCTTTTCCGACGGTTCATGCCTTGGCCAATGCAGACGAGCAAGAAGTAATTCGTCTATGGCAAGGTTTAGGGTATTATAGTCGTGCACGTAATTTGCACCATGCCGCAAAATTCGTGAGCCAGGAGTGCAACGGAGTATTTCCTTCAACATATGTCGAATTAAAGAAGTTGAAAGGAGTGGGCGATTATTCTGCGGCTGCCATAGCTAGTTTTGCGTATGGGTTACCTCATGCTGTTGTAGATGGCAATGTTTACAGAGTGTTGTCGAGAATATTTGGAATTGATCTCGCTATAGATTCAACAGAAGGTAAAAAGCATTTTAGTGCATTAGCCAATGAATTAATTAGCGAAAAAAAACCAGCCATTCATAATCAAGCTATTATGGAGTTTGGAGCATTACAATGCACACCAAAAGCTCCAGATTGTGTTTCATGTGTTTTTCAGGATAAATGCATTGCTTTTTTGAGTAATCAAATACAGTCCTTGCCAGTAAAGACAAAAAAAATAGCGGTACGAATAAGATACTTGAATTACTTTTTCATTGAGAATGAAGATGGTAGTACTTTTTTAAAGAAACGTATTGGCAAGGATATTTGGATGCATCTATTTGAATTCCCATTACTCGAATCCGACGAAGATTTAGATATTAATACGTTAATTGATTTCTCGGTCGCAACTTTTGGCTGTAAGCCCTTAGAACAGCCTTATGCAGCAAAGCATGTATTGAGTCACCAGCACTTATTTGCACGTATATTTATTCTGAAGTGTAACATTCAAGAATTAGCAGGGTTTCAAAAAATAGACCGGTCAAAAATTATAGATTATCCGCTTCCTAGGTTACTTGATCTATATTTGGATTTAAGGTGAATGAAATAGGCTGCTTGGATTAACACGATTCTATGAAATACAATTTTATTTAAAATTCATATATGTAAGTACTTTTCATTTACTTTGTACATGCTTTTAAGAATTCTATGTAGTGTTATTGCATTTTTAAGTTTTTGTTCAGTTTATGGGCAAACGTTATTGGGTATAGATACATTAAAAGCTGATTACCGTGTTTCTGGAAGCAAGCTTGACTCGGTTGATTGTTTCGGATTCAATCCTTTATATAGTGTTCCAGGAACAATGTTAACGGGTCTTCCAGAATATAATACAGCGGAAAGATTTGAGTTTAATGGTACTTTATTGTCCAATTCACCCGTGTTAAATTGGAATAAGCCAATGTTTATTGCCTTGCCTCATTTGGGGATTTCTTATAATTTTGGAAGTAAAGGAACCCAACAAATGAGGGCGGAGTATCATCAAAGTTTCAATAGGACGAATTTTTTACAAGTTGTTTACAAGAAGGAAAGCACGAATGGCTTTCTGCAAAATTCAATTGAAAAAGTAACGGATTTCCAGATTGCAGGAAATTTGGAAAAGAATTGGTACGCTTTAAAATTGAATGCCGCCTTTATCAATTCTAAGCGCAATGAGAATGGTGGAGTGTCGGATACTGTTGATTTTAACGTACAAGATTTGACTTTGACCGGTACAAATAAATTGAACGCAAACTCTTTTCAAAATAGAGCGGCAGTTTATATTGAGCAGCGTTTGAATTTTGTGGATAGTGGGAGTTTTTCAAATGGAATTTTACATACTTTAAAGTATGATATAATCGATAGGGAATACAATGAGAGTGGTGCATTAACTTTAATTTATGATTCAATATTTCATGATTCGTTAGTTACTCGAGATCATTTTACGTTAGCGTCGCTATCTAATGGAGTTGGATATTATTTTAATTCTGGGAGGTTCTATGCTGATATTACAGGGCAACATAAATATTGGAGTCAGTATAATATTTGGACGGCTAAGGATACGAATGAATTCGCAGTCGAATCTAGATTGGTATTTTGCAAAGGGATTTTTAATGTTTCAAATGAATTTAATTTAAATGTTAAGGGAGCTTTGGGTGAGTGGAGAGATATTGTTGAATTTAAAGCCAATAAAGATTCAGTGTTTATGTGTTATGCTAAAATGACCGTTGGAGCGAGTCTGCCAAACGCATATCAAAGAATGTACAGCTCAAATAATTATCAATGGAATATTATTGACCTAAGTGTTCAAAATTTTCAACAACTTTCATTAAAAATAAGATTACCAAAGCTAAAATTACTATTTGCTGATTTGAGTTTACTTAACGTTATTAATCCATGGATATTTAATGGATTGATGTATCAGCCTTCAACTACAGGGTTTTCTGTTTTGAGTGTGAAATCTGGAATATCTTTGAGCTATAAGAGTCTCAGGGTGAGGCCTTCTATTTTGTTTCAAACAGGATCAAATTTAACTAAGTTGCCTCAGTTTCAAGGAAACTTGAGAATTCAATTTATTCAACGTTGGGTAAAAAGGAGATTGCCTGTGTCTTACGGAGTTGACTTGAGCTACGCTAGTGTTTATTCAACCTATAGCTATTTGCCAGTGTTGAATCAATTTTTACCGAACAACGCAATTGTCAATGCCGGTGGTTTGTTCAAAGTTGCTAGTTTCTTTGCTATTGAGGTAGAACACTTCCGATTCTATACACGGGTGGATAATATTGATTACGCATGGAATGACAAACAACGAAAAGTATCCGTTTCTTATCCAGTGCTACCGCTACAAATAAGGATTGGCATTACTTGGGATTTTTTCAATTAGAGTTCTTGATAAACGGCATTCCACCGTTTGAAAATGAAAGGAGACATTGGCTTTCGATCCTTTGATGCGGTTACAACTATTCTATTATCGGTTAGAAGAGTGTATGAGTAATCGAATACAAAATAAGTCATAGCTGAATTAATCAGTGTTACACCGCTAATATATTTGAGTTTAAATCCAAGTCGTTCTAGGGCTAGTCTGTCAATAATAAAATTATTCGTCTTATCACTCATCAAACCTACTAGGATATGATGATTTCTGGCAAGTATTCGAACTGTTTCAGAAGAAATGGATTTGAATTGTTTTCTTACGGTTGAGTGATAGCGGTTTTTGCATTCCAAACTACAATAAACTTTGTCTGATCTACCAATCAATTTGGCATCGCATATAACACAATTTCGGGAAAGGGCTTTTTTATTTTGACACATTTAAAATCGTTATTTTTACTTGAAATTAATCAAAAGTATTGTAATGAGCAATTATCACAAGAAGAATTTTTTCAATTAATTGTAAAACTAATAAATTTTGCTAAAGGTTTTTAACCGTTAAAAACCTTTAGCGTAACTGTTTTCAATAGACTCAATAAAAAAATGAAAAACAGATCTTTATTTTGTCGCTTCGATAGCCTCGAGAATAATATTACCGGCCAAAATCATTTCATTTTCACTGATATTTAGCGGAGGAGATAGTCTAAACGAATCTGGATGTGACAAAAACCAGAAACTAATCAAGCCTTTGGACAGGCAATGTTTCACTACTTTCGATACGCGTTCGAACGAAACCATATCGATAGCATACATTAAGCCATGCCTACGTATTTCAATTATTTCATCATTTTGAATTAACATGGATTGCAAAAGGGCTCCTTTTCTTTCAACTTCTAGATAATCAATTTCGGCACTCAGTGTTTCCAAAAATGCATTTGCTGCAGCACAAACAACTGGATGACCTCCAAAAGTGGTAATATGTCCAAGCATCGGATCAGCCTTGAAGTTTGCCATTAATTCTTTGGAACAGACTAATGCTCCAATAGGCATGCCGCCTCCTAATGCTTTACCTAACGTTAAAATGTCAGGCTGAATACCATGGATTTCGAAAGCAAAGTTTTTTCCAGTTCGACCTAATCCACATTGTATTTCATCAAAAATAAGTAATGCCCCAACTTCAGTGCATCTATTTTTAAGAGCCACCAAGAAGTCTTTTCTAGCAATCCGTACACCAGCATCACCTTGAACTGGCTCTATTATTACACCTGCCGTTTTGGAGGTAATTTGTTCAAGGTCTTGAATAGAATTAAATGCTAAAAAACGCACATCCGGAAGCAACGGACGAAATGGTTGTTTTTTAACTTCGTTTGCTGAAACACTTAATGATCCGTGTGTGCTTCCGTGGTACGAACCTCTAAAAGAAACTATTTCAGTGCGGCCTGTCGCTCTTTTTATTAGCTTCAAGGCTGCTTCATTTGCCTCGGTTCCTGAATTTACAGGATAAACGCAGTTTAATTCTGGGGGCAATAAAGAAGTGAGTTTCAACGCAAATTGATTCTGAGGTTGTTGGATGAATTCACCATAAACCATTACATGAAGGTATTTATCCAGTTGGTTTTTGATAGCTTCAATAACCATGGGGTGTCGATGTCCGATGTTATTAACGGAAACACCAGCAATCATATCCAAGTATTTTTTTCCTTCAGAATCGTAAACATAAGAACCTTCGGCTCGCTCTATTTCTATTAAATAGGGTGAAGACGTTGTTTGGGCAAGTTTATCTAAAAATAACTCAGAAGAATTCATTGAAATTTGCTGATTAAAATGTTTCTATTTTCTTGCGATTGCTCTTTTAGCCGCCAAGTAAACATCTTCAGTATCAATGTGATATTTAGTCATTAATTCTGCTGGAGTTCCACTTTCACCAAATGAATCTTCAACACCAACATATTCTTGAGGGTAAGGTGTGTTTTGTGAAAGTACATTTGCCACAGCATCACCCAAGCCACCATTTTTCATATGTTCTTCGGCGGTTACTACGCATTTAGTTTTAGCCAAAGAATTTAAGATAACAGTTTTGTCAAGCGGTTTGATGGTGTGCATATTGATTATTTCAACGGAAATTCCTTCAGCCTCCAATCTAGCAGCAGCTTCGATACTTTTCCAAACCAAATGGCCACAAGCGATAATAGTCACATCGGTTCCAGTACTCAAAATATCAGCCTTACCAATAATAAATGGCTTATCTTCTGGTGTAAATATTGGAACTACAGGTCTTCCAAATCTCAAATATACAGGGCCTTCAAAATCTGCGATCGCAATGGTAGCTGCTTTTGTTTGTTGAAAATCACAAGGTACAATTACAGTCATGTTTGGCAACATGCGCATCATACCAATATCTTCAAGTATTTGGTGTGTAGCCCCATCTTCGCCTAAAGTCAATCCGGCATGTGACGCGCAAATTTTTACATTTTTTTTAGAATAGGCTACAGATTGACGAATTTGATCATAAACACGACCAGTAGCAAAATTTGCAAAAGTTCCAGTAAATGGAATTTTGCCTCCAACTGTCATTCCTGCAGCTAAACAGATCATGTTAGCTTCAGCTATTCCTGTTTGAAAAAATCTTTCAGGATTTTCTGCTTTAAAAGCATCCATTTTTAAGGATCCAATTAAATCAGCACAAAGCGCTACCACATTTGGGTTGGTTTCCCCCAATTCTGCTAAGCCTTCACCAAATCCTGAACGTGTATCTTTGTTTCCGTAAATTTCAAATTTTGTCATTATTTTTATTTTTATGAACCGTTTATAGGTTCAGCGTTGTTGTTTTATTTGATTGTATTTTAAATTCTCTTTCTGTAGTTTGAGTGGTACTTTTTAATTTCTTCTGTCGGTAAATTACTTTGTACGCTCCAGGTTGTAAATGAAGCGTTCCAAATAAAGCTACTTCGTCTAAGTTGCAAACCCAACTTAATGATTTATCAGAATTGATTTGAAAGATTTGAGCAGCAATTGCACTTCCCGTTTTGTAGGTAAAGAGACCAGGTGTTTCAATGTCAAGATACGTAGTACTAGATTGATTAATTTCAATTGTTTTATAAATACGGGGAAGTGTTAATATCTCGATTTCATAACTGCCAACAATGTATTTATCTTTACCGTTAATGTTCTGAAGGTTTAAGGTTTCGGTTTTCCCTTTTTGATAAACTCGAATCGGTATGTAGAAAACTTTCTGAGCCCCAATTAATCTTGGTGACAAGAACCCTTGAGGAGCGTCAATTACAATTGTATTGTGTGTGTTGTATTGTAAGATGACATTTTTTAATTCAACCTTTGGTATTGTATTCACAACAATATCATACTTAAAAGCTGGATCCATAACAACTGTATCCGGTAAACCTTTTTTATTTAAGGTGTGAACCAGGGTGTATTTTAATTCTTTTGTTCCTGATTTATAGCAAAATATGGTAACATCAGTTTCTAAGGGCTGTTTAGAAAGGTTATTTAAGTTGATTTGAGTTGTGGTATTTACAAGAGCCTTAGAAATAGCAAAGTTTAAAACACGACTAAATGCTTGTCGATTTTCAGCATCTAAATATGTGCCAATACAGGCAAATTTTTCCAAGTAACTCAAATCCATACCTAAGCCAATAACAAATGGGGTGACAGTGATTCCTTTGTCTTTTAGTTTTTTTGCAATAACGCAAGGATCATTGTCACAGGCTTCTAGTCCATCTGTAATCAAAATGATTACGTTATTTGCTTTTCTGTCCGGAAAATCATCAGCTGCAGCTTCAAGCGACCTAGCAATTGGAGTTGTTCCTTTTGCCTCAATTGTTTTTATTCTGTTTTTAACTGCCGTAAAATTGTTCGGAGCAAAAGGTACTTCAAGTTTGGTATCTGCACAATCTTGATATGTAGCTGTGATCGGAGATTGGTGACCATATACACGTAATCCAATTTCGAGATTTTGATTCCCCGACAAACTATCAACTGCTTTGATGAGTAAAGTTTTTGCCGCCTGAATTCTGGTTTCATGATCCCATTTAGCATTCATGCTATTAGAAGCGTCAAGAATAAATAGTATGCGCGTTTTCGCTTGACCAAACACAACTATTGGACAAAGTAAAAGGAATATTGAAATAGCGCGAATCATAGTTTTAATAATCGCCTAGCGTTTCCACCAATTGACCTAATGCAGAAGCTAATTGTTCTGGATTAGGTGCAGAACCATGCCACTTGTGCGTCCCCATCATGTAGTCAACTCCCTGACCCATTTCGGTTTTCATGATAATTACAATGGGTTTGCCTTTTCCAGTCAATGTTTTGGCAGCGTTTAAGATATCTTTCATATTTTGAAAATCATGACCGTCCATATTTAAGACTTCCCAACCAAATGCTTCCCATTTTGATGCCAAATTGCCTAAGGACAAAACTTGGTCTGTGTCTCCATCAATTTGACGCCCATTAGCGTCTATTGTTGCAATAATATTATCGACTTTATTATGACTTGCATACATGGCAGCTTCCCAGATTTGACCTTCCTGCAATTCGCCATCACCATGAAGGGTATAAACTAATGCCTTGTCACCATTCAATTTTTTAGTTAATGCTGTACCAATTCCACAAGATAGGCCTTGACCTAAAGAACCAGATGCCATGCGAATTCCCGGCAAACCTTTATCCGTACTGGGATGACCTTGTAATCGTGTACCTAATTTTCTAAAACTTGCTAATTCAGACTTGTTGAAATATCCAGAATGTGCAAGCACACTATACCATACAGGAGAAATATGTCCATTTGAAAGGTAGAATATATCATCATTCTTTCCGTCCATGTTAAACGAGATTGGGTCGTGTTTTAATACATCAAAATATAGTAATGTTAAAAAATCTGTACAACCTAGAGAACCGCCAGGGTGACCAGATGCACAACCCGCAACCATTCTAACTATGTCTCTCCTAACTTGTGATGCAATTTTGCTTAATTCAATATTTTCCATGGTGCAAAGTTAAAACTATTACAAAAGATACCTCATTCTAATTTAGAATGATATACACGAGATGTTAACCATTTTTTCTTGTTGTTTATTTTGAACGATGCAACCAAATTTAGCTTATCTTCGTCAATCTTAAAATATTTAAATCATGAAAATTATTTTAACCTCTTTTATGTTACTATTAAGTATAGTATCATTTGCACAAACATCAGAATCT
>JAYSRU010000043.1:0-6050 GCA_043720875.1 Crocinitomicaceae bacterium | reverse complement strand
ACATACAAGTATACATTTTCATATTTTACAGTTCTCCATAATCGCTCAATGAAAATGTTGTCGATTGCTCGACCTTTTCCATCCATTGATATTTGTATGTCATTATCAATTAACATTGTAGTGAAAACATCACTTGTATACTGGCTTCCCTGATCAGAGTTAAAAATGGTTGGTTTTCCGTATTTATCTATTGCATCCTCAACCACTTTTGTGCACCACTCGGCACTCATGGTGTTGGATACAGACCAATTTAGCACTTTACGACTAAACAAGTCAATGACTGCAGTTAAATACATAAATCCTTTAGCCATTGGGATATAAGTAATGTCGGTAGCCCAAACCTGGTTACAGTAAGTGATTTTTAAATTCCTAAGTAAATATGGATATTTGTAGCTGGTTTTATCCATAATTGTAGTTTTTGGCATTTGATATATAGTTTGCCAATGCACTGCATCCATTAACCTACGGACTCGTTTTACGCCAACTGCATACCCGCGATTACAAAGCTCTTCGGTTAATTTCAACTGACCATAAAAAGGGGTTATGTAGTACTGCTTATCTAAAAATGTCATTATCTCCATATTTTCAGTGTTCTCAGGACGTTTTTTATAATAAACTCCACCACGATTTAAGGAAAGTAGCTCACATTGTTTTACCATCGAAAGGGCGCAATCTTTTTTTTCAACCAAATCTCTGCGCTCCTGTATAGGTTTCATAACAACTTTTTTTTTAGAAAATCAATCTCTACTTTTTGCTGACCAATTTGCGAATACAGATTGTCAATATTCACCTCTGGGGACTTATCATTATTCTTCTTATTTCCAAATACTTGTTCAAAATTTGCTAATGCCTCAGCTTTCCACATCGAAATTTGTGAAGGTTGAAGATCATGTTTCTTCGCCAACGCATCTATCGTTTCCCTTTCTTTCAGTGCATCTAGCACTACTTTCTTTTTAAATTCTAAACTGAATTTTCTTCGTTTTGCTGTCATATGTTTGTAAAGTTAAAAATTACTAATTCCTACCTTAACTTACTGTCTGAATTTTAGGGAGTAGCATATTAAAATGGTCTGGAAATATCACTAAATTCTTAGATTCTAATCTTATTTTTGGCAATGAATATTTTTATAGTATTGGAGTTTTTGATTATTCAAACAATTTAAGTATTTCTAAGATGAGAAGTGTGTTGTTTGAACCAGGCTTTAGAGAGTCTTTGGTTAATGTTGAAGCAACGGTAAATAGAATAACTAAATTTATTGAAATCACTTGGGATCAACCTAATCACTCCATCTTTAGTTTTAGCATTTACAAACAAATTGATGATGGAAAAATGGAATTAATTAAAACAATAGAAAATAGCAGTCTTACAAATTACATTGATACGGATATAAAAATTAATAAAAAGTATTCATACTTAATATCTTATACAACAATTACAGGCATCAGAAGTTTAAAACACACTCCTATTAAGGTTGTATATTAAGAAATTGTATTTATCAAGTAATTTATTGGCCGTTTAATCAAGGCGTACTCAAAGAAACGGGTAAAATTTTGCCGTTAAACCATTCTTGTCCAGTCAAAGCGAAATCGTGAATATACTCAGCCATTTTCAACGCACTCATGGGCGCAATGTATCCCGGGAAAGCTTCTTCTAACATTTCAGTTTGTGCTGCTCCAAGGCATAGACAATTCATTTTCACTTTACTTTCTTTGTATTCTTCGTAGAAAAGTTCTGTAAAACTTGCCACTGCAGCTTTTGAAGTAGAGTAGGCACTTAAGCCAGGGAATTTAACTGTGCCTTGAAATCCACCCATCGAACTAATGTTTACGATATGTCCGCCATCAGCCAACATTTTAGGTAAAATTGTTTGAACGGTTTGCATTACACCAAAAATATTCACCTGGTAACTACTTTGAATATCTTCTAAACTTAGGTCAAGAAAGGGTTTGTTGATTAACTTACCAGCGTTGTTGACAAGAATATCAATTTTATCAATCTGCGCTAAGGCAGTTTGGAAATCTTTCAAGAGTGTTTTGCTTTCAAGATCCAACGGAAAATAGGTGATGTTGGGGAATGCTAAATACTTGTTTTCGGTATTTCTCGCAAAAGCTAAAACTCTATTCTTGCCGTTATTCGCAAATAATTTCACTAATTCTTGACCAATACCTCTACTTGCACCAACTATTACTATCGTTTTTTCAAATCGTAAATCACTCATCGTAAGAAATCACTAAGTTTTCAGAAGTTGCAACCGCTTGACAAGTCAAAATGTAACCTGCAGCGATTTCTTCGTCTGTTAATGAAAAGTTTAACTTCATTTCTGCCGAACCACTTTTTACCTTTGCTTTACACGTGCAACAAACACCGCCTTTACATGAATACGGAGCGTCAACTCCTTGTCTTTCAAGTAATTCAAGTACAGACTTTGAACCATCACTTTTAAGATTGTATAGCTCACCATCCATCGTAACTTGAATGCTTGCATTCTTACTGATTACCGTTTTTTCAGCCTGTAGTACAGGTGTTGAGAATAATTCGAAATGAATTTTTTCTTTAGCAATTCCATGAGTTAGTAAACAATCCTTTACTGTATTGATCATTATTTCTGGTCCACAAATAAAATAAGCGTCAGCTGTTTTCAGTTCAGGTTTATCCATTACAAAATCAACATAAGCTTTGTCGATTCTAGTTGCTTCTGTTCCAATTTGAGAATATAGCATCATAGTGTCAACAGTTTCCAATAAACTGAGTTCGCGTCCAAACATGGTAGTGTCCTCATTTTTGTTTCCGTAAAATAATTTAGTGTTTCCGTTGCGTGCATTTAGTGTTGTTGCAATAGATAGAATAGGGGTGATTCCACTTCCAGCAGCAAAGGCAACTATATTAGTTTGGTTTTTTTCAAGTTTGAAATTACCTGTTGGCACACACACACTTATCATGTCTCCAACAACAATGTCAGCCAAAAAATTTGAAACTTTACCATTTAGCACACGCTTTACGCCAATGGTTAACCCATTTCCTTCTGCGCTACAAATTGAATAAGCACGACGTTGTTCACCATCAATATCAGTAACTACTGTAATGTATTGACCCGCGGTATGTGTATATTCTGCAGTTAATTCTTCCGGAATTTCGAATGAAATAGCGACTGCATCTTTTGTTAATTGTTCAACTTTCGAAACGCGTAGCATATTGAAACCTTTGTGTTGCTGTCCTGCGTTGTCTTTTTTACCTAATATTTTTGAAAAAAATCCCATAAATTGTTTTTTAATATAATGTACTGCTAATTTGCAATTTTTTGTTTTTACTCGTCAAATGAAACCACCAATCTTTTACTCGTTGGATGCGCTTGACACGTTAGAATGAATCCATCAGCAACCTCTTTCGGATCTAGTGCATAATTTAAATCCATAACGGCAGTTCCTTCAATGATTTTCGCTTTACACGTACAGCAAACTCCACCTTTACACGCAAAAGGTAAATCAGCTCCAGCTTTTTGTGCTGCATCTAAAATATTGTCTCCGTTGGTGCTCAAATTTAATTCCGTGTAATCTCCGTCTAAAATAACGGTTACTTCAGAATCGAGTTCATCGCGTTTGATTGTTTCAATTTCTTTAGCTTTTACCGGAGTTTGAGTTCCAAATAATTCAAAATGTATTTGTGTTTCGGCTAAGCCTTTTTCAAGCATTAAATCTTTCACCGCATGAATCATTTCTTCGGGTCCACAGCTGTAAACTTCATCAACGGTGATACCTGATAAGTAGGCCTTATAAAGTTTTGGAAGCTTTGTTGCATCCAGTCTTCCTTTTTGTAATGGAGAACCCAAACTCTCACGAGACAGCACATGAACCAGGTTAAAGCGCTCCATATTCTGATTCTTCAAAGCCTCTAATTCTTCTCTAAAAATGATGGATGCAAAACCTTTATTCCCATAAAAAAGTGTGATATTGCTTTTTGGTTCGTTTTCAAGTATATTTTTTACCATACTAAAAACGGGTGTAATCCCACTTCCTGCTGCGAAAAATGAGTAATTTTTAGTCTGATTCGAATCTAGCGTCATTGTAAACGATCCCATTGGCATCATTACATCGATACTATCTCCAATTTTCAAGGTATCGTTCGCATAATTTGAAAACTTACCATGTTCAACGCTTTTGATAGCGACGCGCCATTCATTTTCATGCGGAGCAGAACACAAACTGTATGATCTTCTTAACTCTTCACCGTTTACAATTGCTTTTAGTGTTAAGTACTGACCAGAAACATATGAATAGTCTTTCTGTAAGTTGGAAGGGATTTCAAATGCGATTGAAACTGTGTCATCCGTCTCATTCCGAACATCTGATATGCGTAGACTATGAAAAATTGGTTTGTTACTCATTGTAGTTTTTTAACTCAGCAAAAGTAATAAATTTAATGCCATCTTATCGGAGAAGTAGGTTTAAATAATCACCAATTTGATTTAATACTGATAAAAATCATTAATAAATTCAAGAAGTTTAATAAACTTATAGTGAAAGTAATTACGGAGTAGCAGTAACTGCTCCATCATCGATCAAATGTGTGCGTACGCGTTTTGTTACATTGATAGGTATGAATTCTTCCGTTACATTTGTTTTGTCTAATCCGAAATCTTCAGCTGCACTTAGACCTGTAGATTTTATAAAGCGGTATATTTTAACCGATATCATTTGCCATGTTGTTAGTTGATTATCAGAGGCAACGCGGGAGTTAAGCACAATAAATTTAAAGTCAGCTTCAAAGTCATGATTCATTACGGATGGGAAAACACTTTTGCCACTCAATTCACCTTTTAAAACCATTTTATGTTGAATTTTTTTCATCATGTATTCAATGCGATGTTCCTCTTTGAAACCCATGGATAGCGAAACGAAATAGCATTTTCCTTCAATAATTGGCTCTACAGCATAATGAACTCCCCAAGGCTCCGTGGTATCAATAATATGCAAAAACCAATACACGCCTGCTTTTCTTGGTTTTTTCTTGAAAAGTGAATAATAAACTGTAGCATCAAGTTTTGTAGCATCTCCACTTCGGATAGGATAGACCAAATTGGTGGATTCGTAAGGAATCGTAGTGTCACTCGATACGGCATTTAATAACGGAATAACTTTCTTCATTGAAATGTATTCGGATATTGATTTCCTTAATTCCTTTGCTTTATAATAGTGATAAAGTAAAATAAATAACAATAGCGCAATCCCGAAAGTAACAAAGCCACCATCCTTAAATTTACCTAAACTAGACGCTAAAAATAGCGTTTCTACAAATAAGAATACACCAATAATTCCTATGTAAAAGTATTTAAATTTTGGATATTTTTTAGTCAGTAAGAGCCCAAGTAAAATTGAAGTCATGACCATATTTATGGTTATCGCTAATCCGTAGGCATGCTCCATGGCTGAAGATTCTTTGAAGTAGTAGATGATGCCAAGGCAACCAAACATTAAAAAGTAATTGATAAACGGTATGTAAATCTGACCTTTGTGATCACTCGGGAATTTTACTTTCATATTGGTCCATAATTTCAACTTTATTGCCTCGTTTATTAAGGTGAAAACACCGGTAATTAGGGCTTGTGACGCAATAACCGTAGCAATCGTGGCCAAAACCACAACGTACGGTAAGTATTCGACATTAATCATACTGTAAAAAACAGACGTATTTGGGCGAACCTCGCCACGTAAACAAATTGCTGCTTGACCGAAATAATGGACAATTAAAACAACACCGACAATGCCCCAACTGAATCGAATATTTTTTTTCCCACAATGACCTAAGTCGGAATACAAAGCTTCTGCACCTGTTGTACACAAGAAAACCGAGCCTAATATCCAAAAACCTCTTTCTGAATCTGTTATTAAATGTACGGCATACATTGGGTTAAAAGCTTTCAATAAAGTAGGTAGCTGATCGCCAATGTTTATTATGCCTAAAACAGCTAATAAGATAAACCAAATCACCATTACAGGTCCAAATGCTTTTCCTATTAATTGTGTACCAAATTGTTGAATGAAAAATAGTGCGAT
>JAYSRU010000042.1:0-18451 GCA_043720875.1 Crocinitomicaceae bacterium | reverse complement strand
AAATTTATGTTTACATTTTCTCGATAACAATTGCAGAAGCTCCACCGCCACCGTTGCAAATTGCAGCAGCACCAATTTTACCATTATTTTGATTTAATACGTTGATCAACGTAACAATAACGCGAGAACCAGAGTTTCCGAGCGGATGCCCCAATGCAACCGCACCACCATTTACATCAACTTTTGAAGGATCTAATCCTAATATTTTGGTATTTACAAGACCTACTACAGCAAATGCTTGGTTTAATTCCCAATAGTCTACATCATCTTTAGATATTCCAGCTTTTGCTAAAGCCTTAGGTACAGCTATTGAAGGTGCAGTTGTGAACCAAGTTGGATCGTGTGCTGCATCAGCATAACCAAGAATTTTTGCGATTGGTTTTAAACCGTATTTCTCTACAGCTTCTTTACTTGCCAACACTAATGCCGACGCACCATCGTTTAGCGTAGATGCATTTGCGGCAGTAACAGTTCCATCCTTCGTAAAGGCAGGACGTAAGCTAGGAATTTTATCTAAAAATACATTTTTGTACTCTTCATCCTCTATAACAAGAATTGGATCTCCTTTTCTTTGTGGCACTTCAACCCCTACTATTTCATTTGCAAATTTACCAGATGCCCAAGCATTAGCTGATCTTGTGTAAGATTCTATTGCAAAAGCATCTTGCATTTCACGTGTTAAATTATGTTCAGTTGCACATACTTCAGCACAATTACCCATAGGAACTTGGCTATAAACATCAAGCAAACCATCTTTAGTAATTCCATCAATCATTTGAATATTTCCAAATTTTGTTCCGTTACGACCATTTAAATAATGTGGAGTCATGCTCATGTTTTCCATTCCACCAGCAACAACTATTTCGTTGTCTCCTGCCATTATGGTTTGTGCTCCTAACATTACCGCTTTCATTCCAGAAGCACATACTTTATTGATAGTTGTACACGCCACGCTTTGGTCTAATCCAGCTCCAAGTGCTGCTTGGCGTGCTGGTGCTTGTCCGTTTCCAGCTTGAAGCACATTTCCCATAAACACTTCAGTAACTGCAGAAGGCGCAATGCCTGCGCGTTCAACTGCTGCTTTGATTGCTATTGAACCTAATGTGGTTGCCGGAATTGTAGAGAATGAACCCATGAATGATCCCATTGGTGTGCGAACTGCGGAAACGATATATACTTCTTTCATAATTTTAATTTTTGTAAAAGTAAGTATTACTATTAATTTAAAGTGCAAATTGGATTGAATAATAGCTGATTATTCTAGGTAAAAAATAGATTGTAGAATAATAATTAAAAATTAACAACTCATCGGTATTCATTTCAAGCATTTGAATTATTTTTGCCAAAAAAAATAAAAATGAAATTATTTGTATTTGCTCTTATGTTACTTGTTTCAGGAAGGTTATCCGGACAAGAAGTTGTTACCTTGGAACTTAAGGATCCTAATTGGAAGTTTAAATCAATTTTCGGTATAAATGGAAGTCAAACGTCTTTCGTGAATTGGGCTGCCGGTGGTAGGAATAATATTTCGGCTTTAGCTTTTGGCGATTTTTCAGCCTACTTTAAAAAAGGAAAGTTAAAGTGGGATAACGATTTAAAACTAGCATTAGGAGCAGTTCAGTTTCTTGGAAAAGTGAATGGCGAACAACCAACATTACAGAAAACGGACGATAGAATTGATTTCGCATCCAATTGGGGGTATAAGCTAAAGGAAGAAAATAAATGGTATTTTTCTGCTCAAGCTGGGTTTAGAACTCAGATGTTAGACGGATTCAATTTCCCTAATGATTCTGTTCGAGTTTCTACATTTATGGCGCCAGGTTATGGTAATTTTGCATTAGGGATTGACTGGAAACCGAATGATGATTTATCGGTTTTTGTTTCTCCTGTTGCTGCTAAGTTAACGTGGGTGTTAGATACAAATCTTGCTAAAGTTGGACAATTTGGTGTTCAAGCTAGGGTTATGAATTCATTAGGTGGAGTTTTGACAGAATACAAACAATTTAGAGGTGAGTTTGGAGCTTACGCCAAGGTTAAATACAAGAAAACGTTAGCTACGAATATCGATTTTAAAGGATCTGTTGACTTGTTCTCTAATTACATGAATAATCCGGGTAACATTGACGTGAATGCTGAAGCACTATTCTCTTTTAAAGTAAATTCTTGGTTTTCAGCTTCGTTGCAATGGAATTTGATCTATGATGATGACATAAATATTCAGGTTACAAATGGCGCAGGTTTTGGACCAAGGGCCCAGTTTAAGTCGGTATTAGGTCTCGGTATTTCTTATACGGTAAAGAATTATACGGAAAAGAAATAGCGTTCGGACAGGGTTAATGAAGGAAAATCACTATTGTTGACTTATTTTGATTAAACAATCAATCCATTGAATGTTATTCACAATTTTCTTAGCACATTTGTAAATGATAACATTATTGCCCTTATGGCTTCTTGTTTTATGGTTGCCAGTAGCGTTGGCATTAACCTTTTACTTCTATAGGAAAAAGGAATGGATCTCAGATTTATCCAAAAAAATACGCTATGCTTTTATTGGTGTACGTTTTCTTGTGTTGGCTATAATTGGAATGTTGTTACTTGGTTTTTTACTTGAATCGATAAATTACAGAGAAGAAAAACCGATGTTAATCACGATTATTGATAATAGTAAGTCGATTACGAATTATAAAGACAACGGACAAAATAAAAAAGATGTAGTGGCAACGCTTGGTCTACTCAAGGAAAAATTTAAAAACCGGTTTGAGTTGGTGAACTACACAGTTAGTGAAAAAGTTCAAACGTTTAACGAAAAAGACTTATTTGTTGGCGATAAAACAGATTTGTCTACCGCGTTTAAACACATTAATGACCTGTATTCTGGGAAAAATATTGGAGCAATACTATTGGTTTCTGATGGAAACTTTAATACAGGTTCAAGTCCAATTTACGCTGCGGAAAAGTTGAAGTTTACTCCAGTATTTTGTTTAGGTATAGGAGATACGGTTACTCCAAAAGATCAGTTGATAAGAACGGTAATGTCAAATGAGATTGCTTTTTTGAAGAACAAGTTTCCAGTAGAGGTAGATTTGGAGTCGTTTAAATTGGGCGAAGGATCTTCTAAATTATCTATCGAACTAAACGGAAAAGAAGTTGGAAGCCAAATGGTGTCGTTTAAAAATGGAGCATATGCCTATAAAAGAGTTTCGTTTTTAGTAGAGAGTAATACCATTGGCGTAAACAGTATAAAAGTAAAACTGGCTGCACGAAATGGAGAATATTCTTTATTAAATAACACCTTTACTTCTTATATCGAAATATTAGATGCTCGTACGAAAGTATTGATTCTTTCTGGTGCACCGCATCCAGATATTTCTGCATTGCGCAGTGCTTTGGAATCTGATGTAAATATCCAAGTTGAGTCAAAATTGACCAAAAACTGGGATAAATCGTTGATTGACGTTGATTTTATTGTTTGGCATGAACCAGGAATCAATTTTGATAAAACGAATTATGAAGCGCTAAAGAAAGCTAAGAAGCCTATATTCTTTGTAATTGGAACAGGAACAAGTCAGAGTGTGGTTTCTAATTTAGGACTCGGTTTTAGTGTGCCAACCAATCCCAAGACAGAAGAGGTTTTACCGATTATGAATGCGTCATTTGAGAATTTCATATTGGATCCAAAATTAGGTGAGATATTGAAATATTATCCTCCAGTACTAGTGCGCTATGGTGAAGTTCGTCCACCAAATGGGGCAGAAGTAGTCTTGTATCAAGGAGTTGGATCGATTCAGAAAAGATCTCCGATGTTATTCTTTTCGAAGAATGGATTAGGGAGAATGGGCGTTTTTGTAGGGGAAGGACTTTGGCGATGGAGAATGAGTGAACAGCTTAAAACCGGAGACCAAGTTCAGTTTAATGCCTTGTTTAATGCTGTACGACAGTATTTAACCGTGCGAGAAAATGCTTCTTCGTTACGCGTAACACCTCCAAAACGTATTATTTTAGGTGAAGAATGTCTATTTAAGGCAGAGTTTTATAACGATGCGTTGGAATTGATAGTTACTCCTAAAATTGGATTAACTGTGAAAGATGAAAAAGGCAAGAAGTATACGTATGATTTTGCAGTGTTTGAAAACTTTTATAATGTAAGGTTTTCGGGCTTGAAGCCAGGAACGTATACGTGGGAAGCGAGTACCAATTATAAAGGGAAAAGCTTCAAGAAAAATGGAATGTTTAGCGTGGAGGATTTAAACCTAGAAGGCATAGATGTTTATGCAAATCACACGGTTTTAAAACAACTAGCAGAAAATTCAAGAGGATCTTATCGACTTATGAAGGATGCTAATGAAATAATTCAACTCATCGATAAAAGAAAAGATATTTCTAACATCGAGTATAAAGAATCAGTATTAAATAATTTAATCGATTTCAAAATATTGTTTGCTATACTTTTCCTTTTGTTAGGATTAGAGTGGTTTGGAAGACGTTGGTATGGAGGGTATTAATCCTGCCAGACTTATAAATATTAGCGCGTTCCAAATATTGCACTTCCCACACGTACCATTGTGCTGCCTTCTTCAATCGCCAGTATATAATCACCACTCATTCCCATAGAAATTGTTGCGAAATCTGAATTCATTGAAAAATACCTGCTTTTCAATTCAAGAAAAATGTGGTAAAGGTTTTGAAATTCGTGTTTAACTTGGTCTTCATCCTCTACAAAACTTGCCATTCCCATAACCCCAACGATATTTACGTTTTCAAGTTCTAAAAATTCAGGGTGTTCCAATAATTGACCAGCTTCCTCCATGTTTAATCCAAACTTGGTTTCTTCTGTGGCAATATGAAATTGTAGTAAGCAGTCAATGATTCGATTACATGATTTAGCTTGCTTGTTAATCTCTAAGAGCAGTTTATAGCTGTCAACCGTATGTATTAGGTGAACATACGGAGCTATGGTTTTTACCTTATTGGTTTGTAAATGCCCAATTAAGTGCCAATGTATATCTTTTGGAAGTTGTTCCCATTTTTCCGTCATTTCTTGGACTTTGTTTTCTCCAAAATGACGAATTCCAGCATTGTATGCTTCTTCCAATAAAGAAATAGGTTTTGTTTTAGTTACGGCTATTAATGTAACATCTTCAGGAATTGTACTTTCTATTTTTTTAAGCGCTTCAGCTATCATTCGTTGATGTTGTAAATCGTTAAGCCACTTCTCATTTTTGGCTCTACATAAGTAGATTTTGGAGGCATGATCATTCCTGCGTCTGCCACACGAATTACTTGCTGTATGTTTGCCGGATATAAGAAGAAGGCTACTGTTGTGTTAGTTTGTTTTTTCATGGATTTGATTACTCCATTTATGCCTAAATTTCCTGGGATAAATTCAATTCGATCGCTCGTTTTTAGGTCATTTATTCCGAAAATCGGTTGAATAATATAGTTGGTTAAAATCTCAGCATCCAAACATTTAACTGGATGATCGTTGTCAACTATAGCTGACTTGCAAACTAATTGGTACCATTGATCTTGAAGTAGCAGGGTAAATTCATGCTCATGTTTTGGTAATGCATTTGATATTAATTTAGTGACTTCAAAATCTTTGGACAATAAAGTGATGATTTCTGATGCTGTATGGTTGTTATAGCCGTTGATTAATCGGTTAAACTCAAGTATATTAAGGTGTTCGTCTTCAATTAAATAGGATAAAAAGAATGAAGCATTTTCCCCGTGTTTTTGTTTTTTATCTTCTTTACGCTTAAGCAATCCAGCAGAAGAAGCTGAACGGTGATGTCCGTCAGCGATGTAAAGCGCTGGAATGCTTTCAAAAGCTTTGATGAAACTATTGCTTCCAGCTTTATCTAGTACCCAAACTTCATGTTTAATGCGGTCGGTAGTCGAAAATTCGTATTCTGGACGATCGGAAGTGTAAGTCTTAAGTAATGCCTTAATGGTGTCGTTAGATGGATATGAAATAAGAACTGGTTCTGCGTTGTACCCCACAATTTCTAAGTAGTTGGTAAACATTTCTTGCCGAGTAGTTAAAGTGGCTTCGTGTTTTTTAATCTTATCTTGATTGTATTCCTCTACACTGGCACCAGCCACAACACCAAGATAGGATTTGTCTCCGATTGTCTGTTTGTATAGGTAAATCGCATCTTCTTTGTCTTTAAAAAGAATACCGTCATTGATAAATTCCACATATTTGTCCTTAACATGCTCAAAACGACTGTCAGAATTGGATTCCGTCTTAGTTTTTTCATAGAAATCAGGGTTGATGATATGAATAAACGAGTATGGATTTGTTTCTAGTTTCGCTTTTAATACATGTGCCTCGTAAGTGTTTACTGGTCGTGTAGCAACTAAGTGAGCTTTGTCTCTGGTAGGGCGTAAGGCTTTGAATGGGTGGATTTTTGCCATATTTTTAAAGTAGTATAAAAAAAATAGAGCTCACGATAAATGTGAGCTCCTAAAATAGTTAAATGCTTTTAGCCTTGTTTTCCAAATTGTTGAATAATTAAATCAGCTAATTCTAATCCAATACGGTCTTGTGCCTCAAGTGTTGCTGCACCAATGTGAGGGGTACAAGCAATATTAGGGTGGGTGAGTAGATCTTTTCTTGGGTTCGGCTCATTGTCGAATACATCAAGTCCAGCTGCTGCAACTTTACCTGAATCAAGGGCATCTAATAAATCTGATTCGTTAATTACTCCGCCACGAGCAGCGTTTACGATACGAACACCTTTCTTCATTAAGTCAAATTCTTTAGCTCCAAGAACAGCTGATCCATCACTTTGTTTTGGAACATGGAGTGAAATATAATCCATTTCTGGAAGTGCACCAGCTAAATCTGTTCTACATTTTATGCTAGTTTTCAATTTTCCTAACCCTTGTATTTCAGCGAGTTCAATCTCATGAGTTGAATCTTCTATTCCAATAGCGATAACTTTCATTCCAGCGCCTAAGGCGTAGCTCGCAAGTGATTGTCCAATACGTCCAAATCCAATTATCCCTAACGTTTTCCCTCTCAATTCAATTCCTTTTGCGTATTTTTTCTTTAACACATTGAAATCGCCTGCCGCATTAGGCATGTTTCTGTACGAATCATGTAGCATTCTTGAAATAGAAAATAATTGTCCCATAACTAATTCTGCAACAGATTGAGAGGATGATGCTGGTGTGTTTATCACCGTTACACCTTTTGATCGAGCGTACTCAACATCAATATTATCCATTCCAACTCCGCCACGACCAACTAGTTTTAAATGAGGACAAGCATCGATAACTTCTTGACGTACCGTAGTTGCGCTACGCACCAAAATGATTTCAATATGGTTTTCATTGACATGGTTGATTAAGTCCACTTGTTCAACTTTGTCTGTGATTACAATATAACCAGCAGATTCTAAAGCTTTTTGGCCTTCTAGTGAAATGCCATCATTTGCTAATATTTTCATTTTATCCGTGTATTCTAGTGAATTCCTTCATTACATTAACCAGTACATGAACGCTTTCTATTGGGAGTGCGTTGTACATCGAGGCGCGATATCCACCAACACTTCTGTGTCCTGGAAGTCCAACTATTCCGGCTTCTTTCCACATTTTATCAAAATTCTCGTTTAATCCTTCTTTACTCAATGCGAAAGTGGCATTCATGTTAGAACGATCTTCAACTGCGGTATATCCGTGAAACAACGGGTTGTCATCAATTTCAGAATATAATAAATTGGCTTTGGCAATATTCTTGGCTTCCATGGCTTTAACTCCGCCATTGGCAAGCAAGTCACGTAAATTCAACATGGCAACATAAATTGAAAAAACAGGAGGTGTGTTAAGCATTGATTCTTTTTCAATTTGCTGTTTCAGGTCAAGGTAACTTGGCATAAATGCGGCTGTCGATTTACCTAAAACTTCGTCTTTTACAATGTATAAAGTTGCACCTGCAGGTCCAAGGTTTTTTTGCGCGCCAGCATAAATAAGATCAAAGTCACTCACGTTGATTTCTTGTGAAAAGATATCAGATGACATGTCACAAACTAAAGGTAGCCCAGATACTGGAAAGTTCTTAAATTGAGTTCCGTAAATAGTATTATTTGATGTGAAATGAAGGTAGTCTGATTCTGTAGGAAGCTCGTAATGCTTAGGGATGTATCTAAATCCATCTGCTTCGCTTGAAGCGATAACATCAGTACCAATACCAACCTTTTTAGCTTCTTTGATTGCGCCACTAGCCCAAGTTCCTGTATTTAAGTAAGCGCCTCTGTTGTGAGATCTTACCATGTTTAATGCAGCAACAGTAAAACCAAGCGTTGCACCACCTTGAAGAAAGCAAACTGAATAACCAGTGGGAACATTTAAAGCCTTTTTTACTAAATCTAAGGTTTCGTCCATAACGGCAACGAAATCTTTATGTCTATGTGACACTTCAAGAATTGAAAGTCCATTGAAATCTAAAACAGCAGCAGCTGCTTGTTCAAATACTGTTTGAGGGAGAATACAAGGCCCTGCTCCAAAATTATGCTTCATATTGAGTTATAATGATGCGTTGGCTATAAGAATAACCAACAAATTAAAATTGATTACAAAAAGAAAGGCTGTCACCAAGGTGACAGCCTTTGAATTATTCTGCGCTTTCTTTTTTCGTAGCTTTTGCTTTCGGTGCAGCCTTTGCTTTTGGCTCAGCTTTCGCTTTTGGTGCAGCCTTTGCTTTCGGTTCAGCTTTCGCTTTCGGTTCAGCTTTTGCTTTTGGCTCAGCTTTTACTTTTGCAACAACCGGAGCTGCCACTTTCGGTTCAGCTTTTACTTTCGGTTCAGCTTTTACTTTCGCTACTTTTGGTTTTTCAGAAACAACCATAGCAGGAGCTTCTTTACGTTTTCTTGATTTCCCGTAAGAACCCATTACGCGTTTTCCTTTGGCTGTTTTTTTATCTCCTTTTCCCATTGTAATTTACTTATGTATTATTGCGTACAAATGTAGCAGAAATTTTGAAACTAAAGAAGATGGATTCTTAATATTATAGAATTGTTTTGAACTTTATGTTGTTGAATTTGAGTATGAAGGTTAGTACTAACTTTTATATCGATATTTTATGCTTAGAAGTCCATATTGTCACGAATAAAAAATGTGATGCTAGTTTTATTTGATGAGATTAATTTCTGATTGCTTCAGTAATGCTTCTGTTCTTAATCGATTTTCAAGTTGAACACCGAGGTGGATGATCTTTTTAGACCATTCAATTTTTACTTTTAACGCTTCAGAATCTGAAAGTTTCCAGTTTGATAATTCTTTTTCCATGCGCATTCTTAGCGTATGAATAAGCATAGCGGCACAAACAGAAATGTTAAAGCTCTCTGTGAATCCATACATTGGAATGGCTAAAAAGGCATCTGCGTGGGCTCTTACAGTTTCAGATATTCCTTCGCGTTCTGTTCCAAAAACCAAAGCAATGGGTTTACTTAGATCGATATTTTCTGGGGAGAATTGTTCGGTGTGAGGAGTAGTTGCAACAATCGTATATCCTTCGGACTTTAATTTAGTTAAGCATTGTAAGGTTGGATTTTCAGGCTCATCATAAATATGCATATCAACCCACCTACCAGCTCCGAGGGCAATATCTCGTTGAACTTTATAGGTGTTGTTCTTTTCGATTACGTGAAGGTCTTGGATTCCAAAACAATCACACGTTCTTAAAACAGCACTTGCGTTATGTTCTTGATGAATGTTTTCTAATACTAAAGTGAGATGACGAGTTCTTTCTTTAGCTATTTGATCAAACAATAATTGTTTATTAGGAGAAATAATGTCATTTAATTGATTGAAAACGATTTGATCAATATTGTCCTCCATTTTTAATATGCTTATTTTGTGCACGCAAAGTTATTTCTTTTATTTCGAATTCTAGAATCGAATTGACATAAAAAAAGGGAGAACTAAGTCCTCCCTTTAATTTAGAAATATATATTTCTTAGTTTACGTTATCAGATAACTCAGATCCTGGCTTGAAACGTACAACGTTCTTTGCTGCGATTTGAATTTCTTTTCCAGTTTGTGGGTTACGTCCTGTTCTAGCTTCACGCTTAGATACAGAGAAAGAACCGAAACCTACTAATGAAAGACGGTCACCCGCTTTCAAAGCTCCAGATGTAGCATCTACAAACGACTCTAATGCTTTCTTAGCATCTGCTTTAGTAATACCAGCACCTGCTGCCATTGCATCAATTAATTCTGATTTGTTCATTGTTTATGGTTTTAAAAATTGTTTAGGGCAAATTTATATGAAAACCTAAGCTACACAAGGGTTTCAGGAAAATAATTTGAAATTTGTTGAAAAAATAGAAATTAAACTTTTCTTGAAAATAGATAAAAACCTGTAAATCAATTGATTATGTTTTATAGATCAGAAGTTACTAACATCACTTTTTTTTCAATCTTTAATAAAATCAGACGAATAGAACGTTTTTAACGACGAATTTCGAGGTTTTTTCGAGGTGATTTTCTGATTTTATCAATGTTTTGAAGCGATTTCCCAATCATTGTGCTGAAATCCTCTCAAAAAATCCTCAGTATCCATTCTTTTTTTACCTTCTAATTGAATCTCTAAAAGTTGAATTTCCCCATCATTGAGTGTTAATATCCATGAATGTTTTGATTCCGCAATGATTTTTGAAGTTTTGAAAATTTTCAGTGATTTTATTATGCCAGAAGTTTTATGAATGAGCTTGACCCATGCACATGGATAAGGACTGAGCCCTCTTACCATATTATGAAACAAGTCAACGGTACAATTGGTGTCCAATAATCCAGTTTCTTTTGTGAGTTTTGGTGCAGGTTTCAATTCGTGTGTTTGATAATCTCCTTGTGCTTTTGCTGCTACCTTACCAATTGTTAGCGCAAGAACTGTTTTCAATGTCAAATCAGCACCAAGATGCATGAGTTTTTCATATATGTCCCCAACGTTATCGGTATCTTGAATTGTTATTTTTTCCTGATCAATTATTTTACCTGTATCTATTTCCTTCTCAATAAAGAACGTTGTAACTCCCGTGACAGACTCACCATTAATAATCGCCCAATTAATTGGCGCTGCTCCACGGTATTGTGGAAGTAAAGACCCGTGCAGGTTGAAACAACCTTTAGCGGGCATTTGCCAAACTATTTCGGGTAACATTCTGAAAGCCACGACAACAAATAGATCGGCTTCAAGATGCTTTAATTCAGTAATAAATTCTGGATCTTTTAAGTTTAAGGGTTGGAGTACTTTGATATTGTTTTCTGTTGCAACTTTTTTAACCGCACTCTCGGAGAGTAACAACCCTCTGCCAGTTGGCTTGTCTGCCACCGTTACAACACCAACAATATTTATATTATTGTCAATTAGTTTACTCAAAATGGTAGCCGCAAACTCAGGCGTACCCATAAAAACAATTTTCATACGGTTATATAATTTGTTTTTTCCAATCAAAGAACTTCAAATAAACCATAGATGAAATGGCTAAACACCCAAAGTATACATATTCAACAATCCAAACATATTTTATTTCTAAATGCATGACGTGAATGAAAGTAAAAGCTGAAATGATATAAAATACAAGGCAAATACCTTCAATTATGAATGAGGGAAGTGTATTTCCACTACCTACAATGGTTTGATATTTTACACTGAAGAAAGCGTATATTACAAGAGAAGGCCAAATGAGGGATAGAATTTCTTTACTTGATTCAATAAATGCGGGGTTTGGATTGATCCAACCAATCAGTGTTTCTGGATAAAGTATTGCCCCATGAAAGAAGAGAACTAGTGAGAGTAGGGTTAATAATTGTATTCTTTTTTGAATAATAGGTATCGCGTCAAATTGTTTCGCACCAATGTATTGTGAAATATAGGTTCGCGTTGTTCCAGCAAATCCTTGAATGGGCACAAAAACAAGGAAATAAATAGAGCGAATGTTTTGAGAAACCGTCAATTCAAACGATCCAATTTGTTCAATCCAGGTAAAGAAAAGAACCCAGGTAGCTAAGGCAAGAAATCCTTGAAACATTAAAGGACTACCAACTTTAATTATTGATTTTATAATTTTTAGCTGCGGCTCTAACTCAGTAACCACCTGTTTGTGTAAGGCTTTGATTGGCTTCCAGTATAATTTAAAGAAGCATATGACTAAAAAAGTGGCGGAAATACCTTCGGCTATTGTGCTGGCAAGTGCTGCTCCTGCAATTCCCATCCGAGGAAAACCAAATTCACCAAAAATTAATACATAATCAAGCCCAATGTTACACCCAGCAGTTAGCAAGGCACTGACGAAAATTATTTTTGTCTTTCCATGTGCAATCAAAAAGGCCTGTATGATTAATATTATTGATGCGAATCCTAACCCATAAGTTCGATAGTTTAAAAACTCAATTTGAGCAAGCGCAAGCTCTTTGTTTAAGGAATAACCATAAATAAGAGAGGGGAATGCGAATTTCAATAAACAAAACAATATCAACGCGAAAAAGAGGAGTGTCTTAAATCCGTTGAGCAATAAGGGTAAGATGCGATGATTTTCACCTTGTCCAACTCGTCTCGCCATAAGCACTTGTATTCCATCTCCCAAACCAGCTAAAGAAAAATAAGCTGTAACATATAATAATCCTGCATTTCCGGCTGCATCGAAAGCAATGTGACTTTCTCTTGCCAAGAAAGAGGCATCTGTCAATAATACAATTGATTGAATGAAACTACTCAACATCAATGGTAAAGCAACTGTTAAAATTCGCTTATATGAAAAGTCTAAAATCATGAAACGGCTAAAACAAGACCCTTTAAGTATTCTCCTTCTGGATGAAATGCATTTATTGGATGATCAGCAGGTTGGTGCAATTGCTCTATTATTCTTACGTTTCTTCCAGCTTCCAACGCAGCAGCTATTATTGTATTTGTGAATAAGGTTTTGTCAACGACCTGACTACATGAGAAAGTAAAAATCAATCCACCTGGTTTGATTTGGCGAATTGCATTTGCATTAAGTCGTTTGTAGCCTTGAACTGCAGCATGACGCTTATCTCTATGCTTTGCAAATGCGGGTGGATCTAAAACAATAATATCGTATTCCTCACCGAGGTCTCTCATGTATGGAATTGCATCTGCCACAATGCTTTTATGATTCTTCCCCATTTTGTTAAGCTTCACATTTGCTTCAGTCAATTCTATTGCTTTTTTTGAAGAATCTAATGAATGTACTTCAGTCGCACCATTTTGTATACAAGCTAAACTGAATCCACCTGAATAGCAAAATGTATTCAAAACTTTTTTACCCTTTGCGTACTTTCCTAAAAGTGATCTGCTTTCACGTTGATCAATAAAGAAACCAGTTTTCTGACCATTGATCCAATCAATTTCATACTTTATCCCGTTTTCTAAAGCGATATGAGGAACCGGAACCTCTCCAAACAAAAATTGGTTGATTGCTTCAGTTCGTGTAGGCAAAGTTTCTGCGCTTTTGTCATAAATTGCGACCAATTCTTCTCCGAACGCATTCTTTAAAGCGGAAACTATGTTAGCTATGTTTTTATGCATTCCAGTACTGTGACACTGAATTACGGCTACTTTATTAAAATAATCGATTACTAAACCCGGAAGGTTGTCGCCTTCTCCATGAACCAGTCTACAGATTTCATTCGTTTTTGAAAATAACCCAATGTTCTTTCGCAGTTCTATGGCAGATAAAATTACATTATTCCAGAATGGTTGATCTATAATCTTGTCTTCAAAAGTTAAAACTCTAATTGCAATAGATCCCGCTTGAAAATGCCCACGCGCCATAAATTCTCCTGTTGGCGTGGTTAAGTCAACCATAGAGCCATCTTCAATAGTAGTGGTATCTGTTTCCAAAGCTCCAGAGAATACCCAGGGATGTTTTCTCGAAAGAGCTTCAATTTTATTTTTTCTTATTTTAATTTCCAATGTATAGATTTTTTAAAATGAAATTATGAATTCTGTAGTAGGCTAATGAAAAATAATGTTAACCACGTTGACATGGAAAATTCATAATGCAAAGATACTTTATTAAATCGTTTTTACTTTACATCATTCTTCATCTTTCAACGAAATAATTTCTAAATTTGACCATGAAAATTTATTCAATACACTTTTTCCTTTTAAATGACGATTTCTCCCCTGAATACGCAGAAGCGAATCATGAGGGCAAGGAAACAGAAGGCAATATAAAATATGAATGGGAAGATGAAATAGTTCTAAAAAATGAAATGCTAGGGTTCTCCATTATTGAAGAGAATTACTTAATTCAAGGTTATCTCCCTGATGATTCTATATTCTCCTATGAAATCCCAAGAACGACATTGTTTAAGGCTATTGGTTTAGATAAGGAAGTGACAACTTTTGCTGTTTCGACAGATCTAATTGATAGTTATGAAGAGGTTGTTAAAGGAGAAGAAGTTCACATGAATGTATATTTGAAGGATTATGAACCTTATACTAATCCAAGTCCAGGGGTTTTTATCGTGTCCAACGATTTTCCAAAAGAATTAGTGGCGTTAACACGTGATTAGTGTCAAAAATTTAGACTATTCAATTGGCAATATAGAAGTATTGTGCAACGTCTCATTGGAATTCGAACAAGGGAGTAAGATTGCTATAGTCGGTAAAAGTGGTGCTGGTAAATCCAGTCTTTTAAAGTTGATTGCTGGAATTTTGCACCCCACTGCTGGAGCTATATTTTTTGATTCGGAAAAAATCAAAAGCGCACACGAAAAATTATTGCCAGGAATTCAGGATATTCAATTGGTTTCACAAGATTTTGGATTGGAAATGTATCATACTGTTTATCAAAATATTGAAAACAAATTGGGTCATCTGAGTTATCTAGTAAAAGTAAAATTTGTAACTGAATTATTAGATTTACTAGAGTTACAAGCGGTGAAAGATCTCAAGGCAATCGTGTTATCTGGTGGAGAGCAGCAGCGCTTATCTATTGCAAGAGCGTTGGCATCAGAGCCAAAAGTCATTCTTTTTGACGAGCCTTTTGTGTACCTTGACGTTCATATCAAAGCTAAATTATTAGAGTACTTAAGGAAATTGCACAAAAAGAGAAATACTACGTACGTATTAGTGACGCATGATGGGCGAGAGGCGTTTGGGTTTTGCGATAAGGCTATTTATATAAGTAAAGGCAAGGTTGCGCGCTTTACAACGCTAAAAGATTTTTATAACAAGCCGAGGTCGAAACAAGAAGCTTTGTTTTTTGGCGACATTAACCGAATAAAAATAAACAACAGAACGCAATTGGTTAGGCCAAATAATTACCGAATTGCCACTAAAAATGATAAAGAAGCTGAATTGGTTGAATTGGTGTCGAATAAGTTTTATGGAACACATTATTTGAATAAAGTTAGTCTATCTGATGGTCAAACTATCTTGTTGTCAAGTGTAGTCCCTTTTGAAGATACATGTTATGTTATCTTTCATTAGCGGTTATTTGAAAGATTTTAAATTAAAACGGAATGAAGAAACTCATTTGGAGAGAAGTCTATAGTTTAATTAAAACAACATTTGTTGAGTTTATGGGCGAAAAAAGTTCGTTTCATGGAGCAGCAATTGCTTATTATACCATTGTGGCGTTAGTTCCTATTCTTTTCATTGGAATTGAGTTGTTTGGCAGTTTTGTTGGGCAAGAAACTATGGTGAAAATCATATCAGAATTGTTGTCTGAAAAGATTGGAATTAAAGATATATCTGGGATTACCGTGTTCTTGAATCAAATTGATTTCACAAATGGTAATATAGTTTTACGTTTAATTGGAGTAACGGCATTAGTTATTTCCAGCACTGCATTGTTGTCGGCATTAAAACATAGTTTGAATGAGTTTTTCGACATTGACGTTCAGTACAAAGGGCGTAAGAAAATAATTAAGGCAACGTTGCAAGCCAAATTAACGTCGTTGATTCTTCTTGCATTTTTTGGGATTCTGATTATTGTAACATATTTCGCTCAAACGATCATATTGTCTGCAGGAAGTCAATTGTTTAATCATTCTAATGCTTTTCAATGGTTCTTGTCTATGTTTGTGCAACATGGTTTAGCGATTGGTACGAGTACATTAATGTTTGCGGGTGTTTTCAAGTATTTACATGATGCAGAAGTGAAGTGGAAGTTAGCCTGGGCTGGCGGTTTCGTGACGGCGGTTTTACTTTATTTAGGGCAAATGTTAATCAAATATTACTTAGTTCATATGTTCTTTGCAAAAAATGGCGGAGTTGCAGGAACCATGCTGATTATCTTAGCATGGATGTTTTACACTTCGCAAATAATTTTCTTTGGAGCAAAATTCACTGCAGTTTATGCAAGGATGATCGGAATACCAATAACTCCAAAAAAATAATCAATTTTTTGATGTATTTCAAATATTGTTGTATTTTTGAGAAAAAATTTGATGTATTATGATGCAAGAAATATTTAGAATTAACCTTAGATTCCTTCGGAAAAGAAAAAAATTATCACAGGATGAGTTTAGTCAAATGTTTGATTTGAATAGGTCTACTTACAGTGGTTATGAAAATGGTATTGCAGAACCTAATATCACAAATTTGATTGCCTTTGCAGCACATTATCAAATCACAATTGATGATTTATTATTGAAAGATTTATCTCAGTTGTCGGAAGCACATTTAGGGCAAGTCGATCGTGGGACATTGAATGACGTTAGTGGTAAGCATTTACGTATTCTAGCAACGGTTGTGGATCAAAACAATGAAGAAATGATTGAGATGGTGCCGGAAAAGGCTAGAGCCGGCTACAGTTTAGGTTATTCGGATCCTGAATATTTAAAAGTACTACCAACTTTCACCTTACCCTTTTTGTCTAAAAACAAGAAATACAGATCTTTTCCAATAAAAGGTGACTCAATGCCTCCAGTTGCAGAAGGAAGTTATGTTGTTGCAGAATTTGTGCAAGATTGGAATGCAATTAAAGACGGTACACCATGTGTTGTGGTGACCAAAGATGAAGGTATCGTATTTAAGATTGTCTACAATAGGTTTAGTCAAAACAAGTCTTTTCAATTAGTGAGTACTAATCCGTTGTATGATCCATATATGGTTCATGCCAATGATGTTATTGAAGTTTGGAGATTCGTTAATTATATTGCTTCTGCCTTGCCAGAAATGGAAGTAAAGGATTCTGATATTGTAAAATCGTTAAAAAGTTTACAAAAAGACGTAAACATATTAACTGATTATATGGTAAAAAAGCCTTATAACAATTAATATACTGCTCTATAGTTCTTTTAAGAATGTGATCTTATCGTCGATTAAATTTAGATTTCCAAAATCTTGTAAATCGTAATAAGCGTCGTCGATCATTTTCTTAGGAATTGTTTCTAACTCATGCTCCAATTCTTGAAATGTTTTGGGGCAACTCTTGATTAGCGAAAGAATTGCGATTTTTACCTCAAGTAATGTTAAAGTACTTGTAGATTCGGCTTTACAGATATCACATTTACCACATTTTTCACCGTTCTGTCCGAAATAGCGTAACAACTGAATGTTTCTACAAATAGCCGACTTGAGGTAGGATTCAACGCTTGATAATTTTGCTTCAGAACGCTCTTTCCGATGTTTGTAGGCACTTGCGTTGAGTGTAAAATGGTCGTCGTGCCAACGTTCTTCCAGGAAAGTAACTAAAGGAAGATTCGTTTGCCAGCTCACCTCTAAAATACCGTATTTTTCTAAATTTTCTATGCGAGATTTTAGTTCACCTGCAGAGATTTGTAATATTTTTAATGCTTGAAATTCATTAATTGCATAAAAATTGTCATGAATTCCAGGATAGGTTCGTGTTAAATAAGTGATTAATCCAGCATATTTACTCTGTTCTATTTGAAACGAATAAAGTTTCTTTGCGCCAACCACAAATTTTACTTTAGTGGGAGTGAAGGAAGCTTCGTTGAACAATAGGTTTCCATTTAGTTCCAAAATCTTGATGCAATGAAAGACCTTGGTAATCGAAAATTCATAGCGTTTAGAGAAGACACTTAAATCCATAGGGAAAGTTTCTCCCATTCCCGAGCCAAATGCGAGTCCGAGGTAGTTGCAAATAGCTTTGTAGCAATGTTTTACCTCGTCAATTGGTGGAAATTCATCTATCAAATTAGTATGCAATTTAACCAAATCACTGTCAGCGTAAAAAACCATGGTCCGAGCAGCAAAACCATCTCTTCCTGCTCTTCCTGCTTCTTGAAAATATCCTTCTATGGAGTTTGACATTTCAGCATGAACCACAAAACGCACATCAGCTTTATCTATTCCCATACCAAATGCGTTGGTTGCAACCATTATCGTTATGTCATTTTTTAGCCAGGCATCGAGCATGTTGGTGCGATCTTCAGCGGATAATCCACCGTGATATATACCAGACCTAATTTTATTTTCCCTTAAAAATAATGCAATTTCTTTGGTAT
>JAYSRU010000041.1:0-48851 GCA_043720875.1 Crocinitomicaceae bacterium | reverse complement strand
TATGAGCAATCGTTTCAAAAGAAGATTACCATTATTACTCAATGTGCCGAATTTTACCGGAATTAGAATTCACTCTGGTAATGCCGCTATTCATACTGAAGGGTGCATCCTTGTAGGGCGAACACGCAGTACAGATTTTATAGGTGAATCGCGCAAAGCTTTCAAATCATTGTTTGATAAAATGCTTTTGGCAAAAACGCCAATAACCATTACAATAGAATAGTCATGTTTAAACATTTGCTTGTAGACTATTGGAAAAATGCAGTAATACTCGTATTGCTACTTTTTATTTGTTGCAGCTGTGACATAACTAAAAAATCAGCTAAATCAAAAACCGATACTGATTTTAAAGAAGAGTTTGTAAACAAAACCTTTCGCAAAGGCGACAGCGTTTCGTTTCGTCCAGGAAACTTAGTTTTCAAAGACACAACAATATATAGAGTAAGTAAAGAAAATACGACAGTACGCACCGTTTATGATCAAAACGGAAACATTAGGGATATTGACTGTTATGCCAGTAGAATTGAAGAGTTGACAAGAAGAAATACTGAACTGCAACAAGGCGAAAAAAACAAACAACAGGAAAAAATCGAAAATTTTGACAGTAGTTTCATACTCTATATAATTGGTGGCATTGTGGTTCTGGGTCTCGTTGCCTTGCTTTTACTGTTTGTATATATCAATAAAAATTTTAAAGTTATAACTAGCATTTTAACAAAAATCAGTTAAAAAACATGTCACAACGCGTTTCAACCATATTGCTCAATTTTATAAAAAATTAAGAACATGAAATTCAATCCATTATTGAACGAACTATCAAGAGGCATTTGGGCTATGAGCTTCGAAGGATTGCAAATTTGGGGACCAATAGCCAGTAAGATAATGAAAGGCGAAGAAGTAAACCTTAACCAGAACTCAGAACCTAAATCAATAGTGTCGTTTATGTCAGAAACTGGCAAAGCCATTACTCCAGATGAAAATGGAATATTACCCGATGGAACTGTAGCTGTGGTTGACATGATTGGTGCAATTATAAAATATGGAGATTGGTGTACGTATGGCGCAGACGAAATAGTAGGAATATTAAAAGCCAATGATGCCAATCCAAAAATTGTAGCTCAAATATTAAATATTGATGGTCCGGGCGGAGCAGTTTCTGCAATTGCGCCATTTGTTGAATTTGGATTAACAAAAAAGAAACCCGTAGTAGGTTTATTAGACATGTGCTGTTCGGCACATTTATATGCTGCCGTTTCTTGTTGTGATCATTTAATGGCAGCCAATAATATTTCGGCTACCATTGGGTCAATTGGTGTGGTGTTGTCATTTGTTGACAACAAAAAATATTTAGAAACACTTGGATATACTTTTCATGAAATATATCCAGAAGAAAGTGCCAATAAAAACGAATCGTTTAGACTGGCTATGGAAGGCAACTATGATATGATAAAAGAAGAAATGCTTTCGCCAATGGCAAAGAAATTTCAAAATGATGTGAAAGCTGCTAGACCAAATCTAAAAGACGAACCTGGAGTATTAACCGGAAAAATATTTGGAGCTGACAAAGCGCTCGAAGTTGGGTTAATAGATTCCATAGGTTCAAAAAGCAAAGCCATAGAAATGGCTCTTATGTTGGGTGAAATGAATCACTATAAAAATTATTAATTAACTAAATCCTATCTACTATGAAATGGAAATTTTTGGCAAAAACGGCCGCATTTCTTATGACGTATTTAAACTGGAACGAATTCCAGATTGATGGCGAAAAAAAAGAAATCAAGCTAACTTCAGAAGAAGAAGCCACACTCGTTGAAAAACTTGGCAAAGAACAAGTTGAAAAAATGAAAGCTGCATTCAATCAAGAAATCAAAGCGATGACTGACGACAGCCTAGAACTTAAAGCCGTTCAAGACGAACTTGACGCGCTAGTTCTAGAAGCAGGTTTAACTGCAGAAGAAGTTGAAAAGATTGCAAAAGATGAAAAAGGCGACAAATCGCTTTTAGCAACGGTACAAGCAATCAAAGGAAAGCAAATGGAACACAATGCATTATTAGAAAAACTAATAGGCGAAAACATTGGCGATGTTCCCGAAGCTATTATTAACAATGCTAACAACAAATCAAAAGTGACACATTCAGCCACACATTTGTTTGCATCAAACAAAGCGTATGATGCTGTTGACAGACCATGGAACAAGAAAGCCATTGCTTTAGCTAATGGTCAGCCACAAGTTGGTGCAACTGATTTCACAGATCAGCCAACAATTCAGAAGTTAAATGATGATATGAAATTATATTATCGTGAAAACCCAACGGAATTAAAATCGTTAACGCGTGATAAGTTTGGTTTACCAGATTTTTGGCCAACAAGAACTAAAGTTGATGATTTAGTAGCTGATGCTTCTATTGCTACTGCAGAAGTTTCACAAGCACGTAAATTGCCTTGGTTACCAAAAAACAAGCAAACCATTCAAGCAGAAGAAGGAAAGATTTTCCCAATTCAAATTGATGCTGAGTTTATTGGATTTAGACTTCAAAAAATGGAAGCTTCATGGTTAAACATGATGAACAAAGAAGGTTCACAACCATATAAGGAATCATTCGTTAGATTTTTAGTGTCAGAAATTGACAAAAAAGCTAGAATTGAGGACAGAGTTGCTACCATCAAAGGTATTTATGTAGAAACGCCAGAAACTGCTACAGAAGCTGGAAGAAGTGTAAATCGTCAAAACGGGTTGTTCTACTTATTACAACAAGCCAGAGATGTTAAGAAAAAATATCGTGCGTTTGACAACGGTTTGCCGACTACTACAAACATTGTAGATTATGTAGATCAACAAATAAAAGCGTTGCCACTTGAAGTTAGAGAGTCACAAGGATTAGTTTATTATTTATCTACAGAGTGGTTGCAAGCATACAAACGCAGAAGTGAAACGTTGTTTGGTACCAATCAAGATTACACTGGTTACCCAGTAAATCCAAAAGATTATCCAAACGTTCGTTTTGAAAGATTGGTTGATGCTGCCGGTTCTGATTTCCATTTTATCACATTTGATGATAATATTGAAATTCTTGAGAATGTACCTGCAGAGAAATCAATGTACAAATTTGAGTACTTATTGAGAAAAATGTACATCTGGGCTGATTACAAAATGGGAGTTAGACTTATCCATATTGGTAACACAGTTGAAGCAGGTGATCCAGATGAGTTTAAAGTACAAACAGTTTGGTCAAACACCGCTCCTATTTTTCCAAAAGATACTTTTGTGCCTTTCCACGAAACATCAACAGGAACAGCATTGAAATTAGCATACAACAATATGTATGTTGCTAAAGACAGAACGTCAAACGTAGTGAGCATTTCAAACTATGCTGATTATGCTGGTCAAGTTATTAAAATAAAAGGCGATGCAGCTCTTGCTACTAATGTGTTAGTAAAAGATGATAATACCAAAATCAACTTAACGGCAGATTTCCAATTGAACACTGGCGGAACTTTGACATTGTATGTACCATTAACAGGTGTGCCAGTTGAAATTTCAAGAACTGTTGCTCCAGAAACTACTGTAGTAGCTGATGTAAACTTTAATACCAATGCTGTAGATGCTAATCTAGGTGTTGTATTCAAAGCAACTTACACAGTAACAACTGCTATAACTAGCATTGTAAATGGTGTACCTGGTAAAACAATTGCAATATATGGAACTAACGCTGTAGGCGTTAATGTAACATTATCTGACGTTGGAAATATTAATATTGCCTCTGCTGCAATATTAGATACTGCTGCTGACTATATCGAGTTGACATTGATTGATGGTGTGTGGGTTGAAACTAAACGTGTAATCGCTTAATTCGGTTTAAGCTAAATAATATTTAAGATGTACGTAAACGTAAATTTAAGTAAACCAGCCGGGATTTCTCCCGGTACTGGTTCTGGTAAAGACAAAGTAGTAATTGTAAATGCTGACGATGTTTTGGTTTATCCTCCAAGAGATGATAAAGGCGTGAAAGTTGCAGGGACTTTTGTTTTGAGAAGTAATGCTCGAATGATTGAAATTTATACCACAAAATCAAAAGGTGAAGCTACCGTTGAAAGTGATGGCGATGAAGATTCAATCAACATTAAACAAATGTTCAAATGCCAACATCCAGGCAACAGTTTAGAATGTAAAGAATTCATTCAGAATTGGCTTGGAAAAAATGTATATATTTTTCACACTTCTTGCTCAGATGATTTTGCTGAAGTAATGGGAACGCCTTGTGCGCCATTACAAGTAAAACCTGCAAAACAAGACAGTAATGATGGTCGTTTTTGGACGTTAAATTTTGAAGCTTATGCAAGTTCTCAATATTTACCTGGTCATTATCTTGGCGAGTTTGTATTTGAAGCTCCAGCAGTAGTTGCTGATGCTACAGCTATTGATATTGACACAGCTGTTAGTTCTCAATACAAATTAGCTGCAACTACTTCTGCAACTGTAGCGGCGTTTGATACAGTAAGTGCTAATCATGGTGATATTGTTACTTTGATTGGTCAAGGTGGTACAACTGCTACAACATTGGCTCAAAACATTGTTGGAACTAAGTTAGTCGTATTAAAATCAGGTACTACCTGGACAGCGCTTGATGGTTCTGTAATTCATTTACAAATCTTCAAAGCTGGAGCCGTGACAATCTTTACCGAATTGTCAAGAGCATAAACTTTGGTTTATTTTTTTTATGGTTAGTTGGAAAACCTCTCTTCGGAGAGGTTTTTTTATGCTATGTCTCATGTCACAACTTTTATTAAAAGTAATTACCAATTTTGAAAAAAGTAATTACTAAAACATTTTATAAGATGAAAAACGATTTACAACACAGAGTGCTATTGCTTTTAAAAGCGGTAGGAACTATGAACAAACACGAGTTGTTTAATGCTGCCTTTGAACTGTACAAAGAAACTCCCGAAAAACAACCTTCAATAGAAGTAAAATTGAATAGAATAGGTTTTACAGATGAAGGGTTGAGTAATTTACTTTACGACTTGCAAAAGTTACACAATATTAGCGACACTGAAATTGCATCAGCAGAAAGTGAAGTCGAGAAAAAAGAAGTAGAATTAAATATTGCAGTGGCAAGTTTAAACAAACTTACATCAGCCAAAAATAAAGATAAATCAACTATTAAAGCAGCATCTGAGGCAGTTGATGAATTAGTTTTGGCACTTGAAGCGCTACAAACTGTAGTGGAAGAAACAACTCCAGAACTTGTAATTGTCGCAGACGAAACAGAAGATGTGTCTCCAGAGGTTAAACAATTATTAGAGTCTACCGAAGATCAAGCAGAACTACAACCACTGCGCACAGAATTTCCATTCTTGAATGACAAAGACTGTCCAGAAGTATTGTTTGTGGTTGTAGGAAAAAGAATATCGGCTTATCGTCGTTATCAAGCATTACATGCACAGTTGATTAAAATTTTGGAAGGAAAAACTACAGTTACTGCCGAAGAGCAGTCGGCACTTGCATTTGAAACACAAGAGGCAAATGCCGAAAACTTATCGTTGTGGAATGAATTAAACCATTATGCAACTACTGGTGAAATACTTGGCAAACATTCTTTATTTAAAGAAATTGTGGCCAAGAGAGAAGTTGATGCTATGACTATGGACCAATTGGCAAAATATAGAACATCATCATCCACATTTATTTCTAAAAAAAGAACGGCTATGAAAGCCAAAGGATTGACAGCCGAAAAGAAAGCTGTATTAGAAGAAGCTATTACCGATAGAGAATATAAACTGGCGTTGGTAAACACAAAGCTTGGTGTAGATGGCAGTAAATAAATTTTTTAATCCGTTCTCGGAGAAAAAAGAAAACAAGGAAGAAAAACTATCGGAGTTGTTTGTATCAAAATATATTGCCTCGCATTATCAAAAGATATCAAATATTGAAAACGACTTGCTTCGGGTTCCTACACTCGATGAGTTTTTCTTCCTTCAATCGGACACAGCATTTAATGCTTTTACTTTCATACCAATGGTGGCAAAGCATTATCCTATTAAGGAATTGCACGCAAGCACATATAGCATTAGTCGAAAAGTGATTGATGCGCTGATAGAACTGCACGATAAAGGAATGATTGAGCAAGTGACGTTGATGATATCGGATAGTATGATAAAACGCAATCCGGTAACGATTGACAACTTAATGGCGATGTGTAGCACTCGTCCAAATTTTAAGGCAGTCTTTGCTTGGTCACATGCCAAAGTTTGCTTACTCAAAACACATGATTTTCATTTTGTAATAGAAGGTAGTGGCAACTGGAGTGAGAATGCGCATTATGAGCAGTATGTGTTTGCTAATAGTAAAGGGTTGTATGATTTTAGAATGCAACTGTTTACCAATTCTAATTTAAAAAAATATTGATGAAAATTATTTTAAATATTGTTGGTTGGTTTCTGGTGCTCTATTCTATAGTAATTGCTTTTGTTTTAGAACACAATGGATTTAAAATAGTAGGACTACAACTATTCATGCTTTTTTTTCAATTTCTAATTGGCATATTTTTTTTAATAAAAGGTAAAAATGAAATTTATTGACCTTAAATTTTCTGATGAAGAAATTACGCAAGTAATGAACTTGGCAGCGTGTAATTATTCGCCCGAATTATGTGCGTTGCATCTTGGTATGGATAAAAAAGCTTTTGTGCAAGTATGGCAAAACATAGAAACAGAAGTTCGCCAGGCGTATGATGCAGGAAAACTGAAAGCTCAATTTGCCATTATGGATAAACAAAGAGAATTGGCCGAAAGTGGCAACATCACAGCGGCGCAAATTTTCTTAAAAGAAAGTAAGGAAATAGAATTGAACACGATTAGAAATCAATGCCTATTTGGCGAATAACTGGTTATGACTATCGACAATATAGACTTACAAGACATTTATGAGTTCATGGAGAAAGGTTCTGTGAGCAATGCTCCGCCCGAAATTGTGCACTATCTTGAACTATTAGACAAAGTGCGTGGCATGATGCTAAGGATTGATCAGTTTAGTAATGACGAAGCCATTATCAAACAATTATTGCTAGTTGATGGGCTTTCTCGCTATAAAGCAGCCAAAGTTATAGACGAAGCTCGCGAGTATTTTTATAAAGATACTGCAGTTTCCAAAAAAGCTTGGCGCAATATTTATGCGCAAAAAGCCGAAAAGATGCTACACTTTGCTATGCTTTCTGTAAAAGATGCAAAAGAAGCAATTGCTGTTATTAAGTCTATTCGGGATTTAGTAGATATTCGAGGGTTGAACGAACCAGAACAGGAAGAGTTACCCGATGAACTATTCCAAAGGCCAATGAAGTTATATTCATTGGATGCTAGTATATCTGAATTTACATCGCCCGCCGATAGAAATAAACTTGCCAAGTTTATAGATGAGTTACCAGAACTGACAGAGAGAGAAAAAGAACGCATTAAACAGGAAGCGCTTTGTCTTCCGCTTACAATCTTCCCAAATGAGCAGGAAAACGTCCGTTAACTTTGATGATATTAATATCAATCCGGTTTATGCCAATTGGATGAGTATTTTGGTTGATCTATTGCAGCCGAAGGATTTATTTCTTATTGCTGGTAGAGCAATGGCAAAAACTACTGAAATTATTGGAAAGCGTTCCCAGAATATTATATATGATATGCCGAGAAGTCAGCAAGTGTTTGTTTCGGACACGTATACTAATGCGTTAAAAAATGTTGTACCTACTTTGCTTGAAGGATGGAACCGCGAAGGATGGCGACAAGGAATTCATTATGTGACAGATGCACGTCCGCCAAAACATTTTCGTTTACCCTACAAACCTATTGAAGTTTACAAGCACACGATTAGTATTTTTAATGGTGTGATTTTTAATTTAGGAAGTTTGGACCAACCATCGGGATTGGCTGGAAATTCGTATCAGCACATGTATGGTGACGAAGCTCGATTGTTGAAATTTGCCAAACTTAAAAAATTAGATCCTGCTATTCGTGGCGAGTATGCACAGTTTGGACATTCGGTTTTTTATAGAGGTAGAACTTTCACTACTGATATGCCAAATATATTAGATGGCGATGATGATTGGATTTTGCAGCAGCAGAAAAACATGGTTTTAGACCAGGTTAAAATGGCGCTGGAAGTTTCGATTGTATTAAACGAAATCAAATGCGAGCTTTACAACGCTCAACGAGATGGAAATAAAGAAAAAGTACAAGCACTGAAGAAAAACCTTGTACGATGGACAGAGCGATGGATACGTGCGCGAAAAGACCTCACTTTCTTTTATGTCGTTTCTAGTTTTGTGAATGTTGATATTTTGACCCAAGGATTTTTTAAAGACAGTTTGAAAGCGTTGGGAATTGAAGAATTTAAGAGTGCTATTTGTTCGTTTAAAATTAATTTGACTAAAGGTGAAAAATTTTATGGTAATCTTGCCGAGCATCATTTTTATGATGATGGCGTGATTAATAGTTATTATGACAAATATGCTATTACGGACACGATTGAGGAAAGTAGTTTGGCTTTGCGGTATATTAACCACGAAGCGAAACTAGAAGCAGGTGTAGATTTTGGAGATATGTGTAGTTTTATCTCTGGTCAGCCGCGCGGACAGTACTTATATCTTCTCAAAGAATTCTACACGTTGGCACCGGAGAATGAGGTTCAACTAGCTAAAAAATTCCGTGATTTTTATAAGCATCACAAAATTAAAATTTTGGATATGTATTATGATCGCTCGGGCAATCAGAATAGTAAAACTAAACGCGATTGGGCATCGAATTTGAAAAAAGCTATTGAGTTTGAGAATGGTGTTAGCACAGGATGGACTGTGAATTTAATGTCAGAAGGTCAACGAACTATATTTCAAGAGCAGGAATTTAATTTTGTGAAGAGCATGATGGCAGAAGGAGTGCCTAATCTTCCTAAAATTAAAATTGATAAATTGCAGTGCAAATGTTTGAAAAGTTCGCTAGAGCTCACAAAGATTTTGGTAAAGCAAGATAGACATGGTTCCAGGACTATTCATAAGGATAAATCATCGGAGAAACTGGCAATGCACTTGCGCCCGATGTATTCAACAAACTTTGCGGATGCGTTCAAATATTTTGTGTATCGTTCTCGCTGGGCAGATTTGACACAGCATAGTAGTAGCAATGTTGGTTTTAGCGCTGGTGTTGTTTAGAATTAATATAAATATTAAAAAATAATTTACTTTTTATTTGGCTGTTTGATTATTAAACGCTACATTTGTATATCAATAATTAGGAAGTCCGGTGCAGGACGATAAAGTCAGCGAATTAATTATGGAAACTACTCCAAAAATTACAATCGAAGATTTAGCCGTAAAATTAAACGGCAAAATGTGGGTTAAAGATGATTTAAAAAGAATCTACTTAGACCGAGGTTACAACACAAAAAAGATGTCTACAAAAACTTATGTAGAAGAAACATCAGAAGGAAATTTCAATGTAAAATGTTTTGTAGAATGTCCAAGCCAAGATTATAACTGGTGTAAAAGTCAGGCGGAAATAGTAATTGAAGGTGTTGAAGAAGATATTAATGAAATAATTGAGCTTTCAAAAGTTAAATTATTAGAAGCTAGATTATCTGCTAATGAAACCGAAATTGAAGTAAGAATATCTTTTAATGATATTGAAGAAACTGAGTTTTTAACGGAAGAGCAATTTGATGAAAGATTTAATAAATATCCGCAATCAGTTTTTGATTTGTTACCAGAGACTAAAATTATTGAACGTGTAGTAGAAACAATAATAAAAAATGAAGTTCCAATCGAAACTCCTATGCCAGCTATTAAATATGAATTAGGTAATGGAATAAAAGTAAAACACAGTCGTTTTGGTCTAGGTGAAATTATTGAAGAATTTGAAAATTATGGCATGAAAAAGTTTAAAATACTTTTTGAAACCGAAGGAGAAAAATTATTACTTGAAAGATTTGCAAATTTAACTTTTCTGTAATGATTAAGAATGCAAGAATAAAGTTTGACAAGTTCTTGGGAGAAACTCCCAGGGCTTGTTTAATTAGAATTCACGGAGACGAACATTGGATTCCTAAAAGCCAATGCCGAAGGTTTACCACTAACAATAAGTTAGGTGGTCACGTAGAACTCCCAGCTTTTATCATCAATAGAATGTTTGACATTGATATTAATGAAATGGAAGAATTGCCAGACAACATCAAGCCTACTTACATTGTCGAAAAACACGAACCAACAATCTTAGAACCTTTAGAAAATAATACTATAAAAGAATTGAAACGATGATAGCCTCACTCCCGCAACAAATAGAAGTCAAAACAAAGCTGATGCCTAACAAGGTTGGGGCTTTGTTTATGAAACCCGGAACGGCAAAAACTCGTCCAACAATTGAAATGGTCAACGCCGTTGAAGGTGTTGATTTAGTAGTTTGGGTTGGTCCACTGCGAAGCATCAAGCCAAAGGATGGAATACCAAGTATTATTGACGAAATTAACAAATGGGGCGGTTTTAATTGCCCGAATGTCGTATATATGGGAATCGAAACTTTGCAATTATCAGATCGTAGTTACTTGCAACTGTATAAACAAATTTCAACTGCTTGGCGTTGTTTTTTGGTGGTGGATGAAAGCATCAAGATGAAAAACTTTGAAGCCAAACGCACCCAGAGAATGCTACAACTGGGTACGATGGTAGAATATAAGTTAATATTGAACGGAACGCCTATCACTAAAAACTTATTGGATTTATGGAGTCAAATTGAGTTCCTTTCGCCAAAAATCCTCCGTATGGACTACGCGGAATTCAAGAATACGTTTTTGAAGTACACGAAAATTACCAAACATTCATCAGGTTACGGACGAAGTTATGTCAAGGAATTCATCACAGGAATTGAGAATATTGATTATCTCTACTCGCTGATTGGAGAATATATTTTTGAGTGCGATTTGAATTTGGAAATCAAGCAGTATTGGAACAATTATAATTATACGCTGTGCGACGAAACCAAGGAAGAATACGAGTTTTTGAAAGAAAAGTATCTTGATGATAAAACATTGGAAGAAAAGAACAATAATATTTTCCTTGAATTGACCCAGAAGATGCAACACGTATATTGCTGCACTCCGAATAAATTTGAAGTTTTGGAGGAGCATTTCAAGAAGTGGCAACAAGAAAAACATATTATTTTCTGCAAATTTATACGCTCGCAGGAAGAAGTGAAAGCAGCGTTCCCGAAAGCACAGGTTTTGAGTTACCAAAAGGAATCAATGAGCTTGAATTTACAGAATTATCCTTATACCATTTTTTGGGATAAGAACTTTGATTGGGGTTTGCGAGAACAGGGAAGTTTCAGGAATTACAGAACAGGAAACCTAGAGGATTGTTATTATTGGGATATGACTGGCAATGTGGGTCTGGAAGCGTTGTTTGACAAGAACGTGAAAGCTAAAACTAGTATGGTAGAGTATTTTAAAAAAGTGGGTAGAGAAAATTTAAAGAAAGAGTTATGACAGTTTACGAAGCTTCGCAGGAACGGTTGAGAATTCTGTTTGCAGAATTTGACAATATTTATGTTTCTTTTTCGGGTGGGAAAGACAGTGGTGTGCTTTTGAATTTGTGCATCGATTATATTCGCAAACATAGATTGGATAGAAAGATTGGTGTATTTCATTTGGATTATGAAGCGCAGTACAAAATGACAACGGATTATGTTAATAAAACGTTGGCAGACAATGCTGATATTATTGAAGTTTACAGATGTTGTGTTCCGTTCAAGGTTTCGACTTGTACCTCAATGCACGAGAATTACTGGCGACCTTGGGAAAATTCAAAACAGGATATTTGGGTTTCTGACTTGCCAAAAGATTGCTATATTGAAACTGATTTTGATTTTTACAAAAAAAATATGTGGGATTATGAGTTTCAAGAAAAGTTCTCGCTTTGGTACCATCGATTGAAGAAAGCCAAGAAAACGGCTTGTTTGGTTGGGATTAGAACACAGGAAAGTTTGAACCGTTGGCGTGCCATTCATTCCGATAAAAATTACAAGAATTATCAAGGGATCAAGTGGACGAAAGAAATGTATCAGGATGTTTACAACGCCTATCCAATTTATGATTTTACAACAAAAGATGTTTGGACGGCTAATGGGAAATTCAATTGGACCTACAACAAATTATATGACATTTTCTATATGGCTGGAGTTGGCATCGAACAGCAACGTGTGGCCAGTCCATTTTTATCGACAGCACAAGAAAGTTTGAAGCTTTATCGAATTATTGAGCCTAATACTTGGGGCAAATTATTGAGCCGAGTAAATGGGGTTAATTTCACGGGTATTTATGGTGGAACTACCGCAATGGGTTGGCAATCTATTAAACTTCCTCCTGGTCATACTTGGGAAAGTTATATGTATTTTCTTTTATCGACTTTACCCGAAGAAACTAGGGCTAATTATTTGGAAAAACTTTCTACTTCTGTAACTTTTTGGAAAGAAAAAGGCGGCGTTTTATCGAAAGAAACGATTGAAAAGTTGAGAGCTGCAGGAGTAAAATTAGAAGTGAAAAATAATACCAATTACCAAACTTCGAAATTGCCTGTGATGATGGATTATATCGATGAAATTGATATATCGGAAGCGAAAGAACTCCCAACCTACAAAAGAATGTGCATTTGTATAATGAAAAATGACCATTTGTGTAAGTATATGGGATTTACGCTTACAAAGAACGAAATGGCAAGGAGAAAAAATATAATGGTTAAATATCAAAACTTATTATGAAAAGTCCAGTTTACAATGTTTTGGCTGTGCCAATAGACAAGATTAGAGCAAACAGTTACAATCCGAATAGTGTGGCACATCCTGAAATGAAACTTTTGGAAACTTCTATTTGGGAAGATGGTTATACGATGCCAGTAGTATGTTATTATAATATTCAGGATGATATGTATGAGATTGTGGATGGATTTCATAGATATACGGTTTTGAAAACTTCAAAAAGAGTATTTGACCGTGAAAAAGGATTGCTTCCGGTGGTGGTAATTGACAAAGACGAAAGTAATCGTGTGGCATCTACCATTCGGCACAATAGAGCTCGTGGTTCTCACGATGTGGAATTAATGAGTAACATCGTTTCTGAACTGACAAAAGCAGGAATGAGCGATGCTTGGATTATCAAACATATCGGAATGGATGCAGACGAGATTTTGAGATTAAAACAAATATCAGGATTGGCAGAATTATTTAAAAACAACGAATTTTCAATAGCAAAAGAATTATGACAACAACATTAGAAAAACGCCAAAAAGTGGCGAGTATCATTCAAACTGCCCGAGTGCAAAAAAGATGGACACAAACAGAACTAGGCGACCGTGTTGGTTTTAGCCGTAGCACCATAGCACGGATTGAAGCTTGTGGGTTTTCGCCAAATGCGGATCAGTTGTATATGCTGCTGGAGTGTTTAGAATTAAAATTAACTATTAACGGAGAAACTATTTAATTATGAAATTACCAAAGCGAACAAAATTTTTAATTTGCCCAGACGCTACTACTGAAGAATTATATATATTGCACAGAGAATTTCCTGCATGCCTAATTTGGATAAAACAAGAAACACCAGTTCGTTTTATTGTTATGGATTTATACGATGATATTGAAGATGTTAATTCTATTTTACAAATGCCATTTGTTCAAGAAGCAAAAGATTTTTTTAATAGTATTGCTAGTAATTCTTTTGATAAAAATTAACTTAAAAGTAAAAACCCAACACTTTCCGCCCTTTGGGCGGAAATTTTTTTTTATAAAAAAAGCACCTCGAAAGGTGCTTTTTGTGCTAATTTGCGTACTCAAACGCTGTATTGAATAACTCCTTATCGATTTTCTTTTGTTGGTCAAAGGTTTTCTTCATTTTGTTATGAAGTATTTCGTTAAAGGCATTATATACCATCCACATATTGGCATCTTCTTTTAAAAGTAATGTTTCATTTTGGATAGTTTCCAATACTAAACGAGCGTTTAAACTTGGTGCAGGGTTTTTGTCTGACGATTCAAACTTAAAAAGTTTGGTTTGGTCTGCTATGCGTTTGACAATTTCGGCAGGGTTCACTATTTTATAATTTGCTAATACTTCAAACTTTCGGCGAAGTTCGTAAAACTCATTATCAAGAAAATTATAGATTGTCTTTCCTATTGCTGGCAAAACGAGTTCGTTTATATTTCCCCTGTGCTTCAATGAAAATCCTATTCCTGTGTTTGCGGTGTGCAAACCGTTGCTGCATACTTCTCTAAAAAATCCGAATGTACCCGAAGTTTTGCAACTACCATCGTAAGAATTTGTAAAGCGAAGCATTGGACGGATTTTGTCCATTCCGTTTTTGATGTTAATGCTAAAATTTTCATCATTCAAAATGTAATCAACGGCAAAGCTTCGGTTATCTCTGTTTATACTACGTGTAATATAATTGATGTCGGAATTGATTAACATTTCCTCTACCTTATAAAAAAAGTCTTCGTTTGGTAAATGTCCGTATGATTTTGAAACGATATTAACGATTCGGTTTTCTGAAATTATTACGTTATCTAATCCCGAGCGTGTCGGGATAGATGTAACGTTATTAATTGGTAATAGGGCGCTTTTTACAAAAATGTTGTCGTTTTGTATTGGCTTGTTTAAAAATACTCTTGAATTTGTCATGGCTTATAGTTTTTGAATTATTAATAAATTATTTGATACTGAAATTGTGACTTTGTCGCCTATCTCAAAACCTGCTTTTTGTACCCAATCGCCCGAAATGGTTAGTTTTGGTTTTATTATTGGTTTCTTAAAAATGGTTTTGCAGTAGATTGAGGAAACGGTTAATTTTCGGAGGCTAGAAATTGTACTCATTGTAATCGCTTTCTGCTTCTGTTTCTGAAATAAATAAATCGGCTATTGCTTGTGCCTTGTTAAAAGCGTTTTTAACTTGGCTTTTGAAGTGTGAATAATCGCTCCAGTTAAAAAGAAATGAATATCCTTTCTCGTTTAATATTTGTCTAACTTGGTAGCTAATTGGATTTGTTGTATTTTTGGCTTTGAATGTTATTTGCGTCATGGCTTGTAATGTTTAATGATTAAAAAAAGCCCTATTTTCGACAAATAGGGCTTTGTCTTTTGTTTAGATTTCGAAAGTTAAAACTTCGTTTTCGGCTTCACTTAACAGGATTGAAAGTTCTTTTGTTCCTGCCTCGATTAGCTTTTCGATAACATTTGAATTCTGTACAGAAAATTCAAAACCTTGCGCATTTTTAAAAATTACTTTTGCACCTAGTTTGTCATTTCCTGCTTGAAAAGTTTTCAATTCGTTGTCCTTGTCTTTTAACTGTCCGTAACGATTTGAAAGTGCTTCAAATTGTTTCATTCTCTCGATTCTGCTCTCCGCTGATTTTGGCGGTTCTGGCTTGTGTGCTTCTAAAAAAGCTGTAACGCTTTCTTTAGCTTTTACTTCGGTTGAAACTTTTTCAACTACGGTAGGCAATTCATTTTGTGCTCTTGGTAACGTTTTTACCTTTTGCCCATTTTCGGGAGCGGTTTTTACATTGTTCATGTGTTAATATTTAATGATTTAATAATACTTAAAGATAACAAAGTTCGTATTAATACGAAAATAAAAATAAATAAAAAAACACATAAATAGCTTTAAATCAGTAATTTATAAATAATATAAATAAGGAAAAACGATTTTAAAGACTATAGAATTATTAATAATTATAAAACACAGAAAAGCATAACCAATTAAAAATTAATTAAATAACCCATTGCAAAAGAGGTTATTTAATGTTTTTTTTGATTGAAATACCGACCCGCTGAGAATCGTATTGGTCATTACCATAAAGGTCTGAATTGAGAGATATGACGCCACGCGCCCACCAAGTCGGAGCCACTGCTCCACCACTATACTTACCCACCTTGTACAACTACACCATGTAGTATAGCTGAGTAGTTGTGTATGTCTCATGTCACAATACAAGAGTATTGTTTTTTGTAAACTTGTATCAAATTGGTAATTACTAATGGATATAACAGCACATCAAGCTATTAAAAGAATGAAAGAGCTAACACATATAGGTGTTAGTTTCTCTATTACTTATCAATCTCTTAACACAACCAAAGGCGTATCTAATGGTTTTAAAGAAGTTAAGAAAGCAGTGCTAAGAAAGAGCATGAGAGAAGACCAGAGCGACCTGTCACATCAGTTAATATCGTACGTTGACCTAGACAATAAGGATGTTCCTAGACAATTCTATTTGTGCTTACTACTAAAGTTTAACGATCACACAATAAAACAATAGTTATGAATATAGAATTCATTGGAGGTGATGCCATAGTACAGACACCAGAAGTAGCTTTTACTTATCAAGTTAGTGAAAATCCTAGAGAGTTTGAAAGCTTTAGAGGTAGTTCTCAATCTTTGAATTGGGATAATCATGAAAATTATTATGGTGACTTTATAGTTTTTCCTTATGGTACTAATAATGACTTACCTTCTTATATTAAAGATGTAGTACAGAATAACTACATCGCACCAGGATTACTTAATAGAAAGACTGAACTACTTTGGGGTTCTGGTCCTAAGCTATACAAAGAATCTTATGAGGGCAATATACCTATCAGAGAATGGCTTGAAGATAAAGAGATTCAGAAGTGGTTAGACAAATGGGATTACGAACAATACCTGCTGCAATCCGCGACAGATTATCAACATCTTCAAGGTGTCTTTACTAAGTTTGAGCTTAATAAAGGATTTAGAATAGGCAAACCAACAATCAACCAGTTAAAGGTATTGTCGCCAGATAAGGCAAGACTAGCAGTATTAAGAGCTAACAAGGAAAAGAAAGCCACTCACGTTATAGTTACTGATTGGAAACTTAATCATGCATCTCATATCGAAGATGCAAAAATCTATTCATTATTTGATTTCCGCAATCCATTTCAGAAACCTAATGCAGTATTTTACTCATCTAAGTACACATTTTGTACAGATTATTATACAGTACCAGAAATATACGGTTCGCTTGAATGGCTTAACCGGTCAACAGCAGTGCCGTTAATTTTTAAAGCTTTATCAAAAAATTCTATTAACTTGAAGTACCACATCATTTCACCGCAGAAGTTTTGGAATATGAAAGAGGATGAGATAAAACAAAATTGTGTTACAAAACAAATAGAATATAAAGCTTCTATGTTATTAGAATACCAAACTGAATTCCTTAAAAAGATTTCAAAAGTACTATCTGGAGAAGATAACACTGGCAAATACTTACACACCGTTAAGATGCTAGAGGTTGACGGAACTAACTTATTAGAACATGGTTGGGAAATAAAAGTTATAGATCAAAACATTAAAGACTTTGTCGAAGCACAAATTAAAATTTCACAACGAGCTGACCGTGCAGTCGCTTCTGGTATATCACTTCATAGCGCATTAGGCAATATGTCCGAAACAGGAAAAGTTGACAGCGGTTCTGAGCAAGTTTACGCTCTGATCAGTTACCTAAACACAGGTATCGACATTCAAGAAATGATTATATGTAAACCAATAAACTATGCTTTGAAAGCAAATTTCCCCGATAAAGATCTTAAAATAGGTTTCTACCACAATGTTCCCGAAAAACAACAGGACGTTACGCCTGCTGACCGTTCCATTAATAATTCACCATTTAAACAAAAAGAAAAATAATGAAACTTTTAATCCAAAAACAAACTGCGTCAGAAGAATTAAAAGAGCATTTAGGATTTCTTGATGCTGATATTAAATTTGAAAACATTCGTCCAGATATTGTAACTGCCACCAATGAAGTAGTTGATCTTATCGGCCAATCAGTATATGAATACATTGCATATAAATATCCAATACATACTGTTGATGAAGACGATTTTGACCAAAACCTAGTCCGCGCGACGCAATACCCAATATTTTCCCGCGCCTACAATCTTTACGCACCAAGCAATGATTTAGCACATACCAATGACGGTCGCAAAATGCGAAACGAAGAGCACGAAAAAATGGCATTCGAGTGGATGATCAATGCCGACAATCAAGCCCAAGAAAAAAGATACTATCGCGCATTAGATGATTTAATAAAATTATTAGATAATTCCGAGGTCGAAGACGAAACCTCCGAAACCATCTACACCATTTGGACATCATCACCAGAGTACAAAGCAACACAAGCCTTATTTCTCCGTACCACAAAACAATTCGATAAATATTGCGTAATCGAATCGCCTTATTTATTCTTTAAACTTTGCCCAGGTATGGCAGAATGTGAAACCGATGAAATACTACCTCGTATTGGTAAAGCAAAGTTTGATGAACTAAAAACCAAACTTCAAACTCCAACCGCTATCGAAGATGCCAAAGATATTCAACTCCTTGATCTTATTCGTAGAGCATTAGCGAACTATGCTTATGCGTGGGGAATTGAGCGTTTTTCCATATCGTTATTGCCCGATAGTGTCGTTCAAAAATACACTTCAGATAGTAACACTATCAAAGCTTCAGCACCATCACTCAAGATGGAACCACAAGCCGCCATTCAAGCTTATCGTAGCACGTTTGAAAAAACCTGTCTAAAAATAGAAGAATTACTGAAAGCAGTACCTGAAGATTTAACCACACTACCTACACTGCCAAATATCCCAGATATCACTGGCGGATTTACAGCATAAACCAAAAAAAACTATACTAATCATGAAAGAAATCTTTTTGCAACTTTATTATTTCATAGCGCAGGTTTTTAAGCGCAACAAATTTAAAAGCTTCGAGAAATCCTTAGAAGATGCTATCATAAATAAAGAAGCTCACCAAATATTCTTAATGCGCCAAATAAAAAAGGAAATTCTTAAACTGTGGCCACGTGGTCGTTCAAAATACATTCCGCTTTCTTATCCACAAAGAATGGAAATCAAAGCCAAAATTCAATGTCAATTTGGTACACAAATGCAAAAACTGCACATTAAGATCAACGATAACTTACACTTTGTATAATGCACACCATATTTATTCCAGAAGCCAATATCAAGCGCATAATTCCGGCAGAACTAGCCGAGTGTAATTCGCAAGAATATATCGACATCTGTGATTTAATATTCATAATGATGTGTGGCAAAATAACTATGGAAGAGTTTCGCGTTCATGCTTTTTACAAACTAATGAAAATGAAACCAGTCAATGAAAACCTTTCTCCCGAAGAGCAACAACAAAAGTTTGCCAACGTACATCAAGGTTCATTGCTTATCGACGATTTTTTCGAAGAAAACCAGGACAAGCAGCGCGTCATTAAGCAAAACTATCTTCACAATCCTATTCCGTCATTCCGTCCGCTTTTAAAAACCTATTACGGACCAACAGACCAATTCGCAAATATCACTTTTGGCGAGTATAACGATGCCTTGCGCTTGTTCCTTCAATTTAACGCTACTGGCGATGTAAACCTTTTGCACAAGATAACCGCAATTCTTTACCGGCCAGCTAAGTCATTTCATTTTATCCGCAAACATTTGAACGATTATGATGGAGATATACGCATAAGTTATAATTCTAACCATGTTGAAACTAGGGCTAAGGAATTAAAGTTTGCACCCTACGGATTTTTATATGGAGTTTACCTACTTTTTGCCTCGTTCCAAAAAATAATATCTACAGCCACACTACCATGGGCAGGAAGAAACCTTGACTTATCCATACTCTTCACACCAGATAGCTCAGATGTAAATATTGACGTTGGCAAAGACGACGTAGGAATGGACAGTCTAATGTTTGCCATGGCAGAAAGTGGCGTTTTTGGCTCACCAAAAGAACTCGCAAATACAAACCTCTGGATAGTTCTCGTCCGAATGTACGACAGTCGTTTAACTTATTTAAAACAAAAAAAACAAGAAGAAAATGCTCAATCTAACACAAATAAGTAATTTTATCGACCAAGCAAAAACTGCCATACCAGCTATAAACTTTACAGATATAGTTGCCGATGATAGCGAACTAGTTTCAATTCTAAAAGACAGAAAAGAAACCGATAACCAATACCTAATAGCTGTAATCCCAGATTATACTATTGATGGCAACGAGAATTCCCTTAAATGGAATAACAAATTGATGTTTATGGTGCTAACCAAAGCATCATCACGGAGCATAACTAAAGCCGAGCGTAACACCTTGTTAGCCCAAAACCAAGAAACCGCACAAGCATTAGTTTATTTTCTCCTCGAAAAAAAATCGGGAGACAACGGCGATTTTTGTGGCATTATGAATGAAGTAGTCGAAAATTCCATTACGCTAAGTGTTGTTTGGGAAAAAGCACAATGCCACGGATGGATTATCGAAATGGATTTGCTTACAAAATTATAACTTCGTATATTTACGAAAAATTAACACCATGACACCACAAGAAATTCAAGAATTGTTTACCGAAACTATTACCAAGTCAAGAGGTTTGCACAATAAAGTAAACGATTATTCCAAAGATGCCTTTTACAACTGGCGCACAGGTCGAACAATTCCAAAGCTAAGCGAAATGCTTAGCATTCTATACCAACTCAACCTTATAACCGTACAAACCAATGGCTAATTTATTGCAAAACCGTAAATCTAGCGACAACACAATCCTCGAGCGCAAATTCATCCGGATGAAGCTGCAGGAAACTGCCAATGATATTCGCGATGCACAAAACAAAAAAATGTCCTCGTTCAGTTCAGCATTTTGGAACGACCGTTCATTTTCCGTTTCCGATAACGAAATGCAATACGAACACCTCAAAGTACACCGATTTATCGACATGCGCAACAGGGCAAAAAAGGACGGTTCCAAGTCACCTAAGAAATCTTATGCAATACACAACCGCATAGTCATGGGACAATATTCCCAACTCACAAAGGAACTCGCCTATGGCTTCACCGAAGAAATAAAAGACCAATTACGAAATATTTAACATCACAATGTAAATATTTCCTTTGTTTTGTGGTTTAACTATTAAAAATATAAAATCATGCCAGTTAAAACAGCAAAAAAAGCCCTCAAAACATTCAAGTTCTGGTTCAAAGTACTAAAAGAAACAAACCTTATGGATGACCTAGAACACCAGCATGAGTATAAAGATGCAATCGCACAATTCAAAAAACTTACAAAAAAGAAGCCAGTCTAACTGGTTTTTTCTATTTTTACATACTAACTAAAAAAAAAATCATGTCAAAAACATTTTTTAACACAACAGAAGAGCACAAACGTTATGATAAAATCGAAGCTCTTACTCAAGAGGAAAAAGAAACTTTAAAACTCATGTTTCTAAAAGAAAATAATGAACGTATAAAAAGCATTAAAAATAATGTTCAATTTTTCTTTTACTTTACAGTTGCATCAATAGCTATTGCTTTTATAATTGCTGTTAACCAGTAATGCAGTCCTGGAATAAAAAATACCAAGACCCAAACTACTGGAAAATATCTATCATAATTACCGCAATTCTACTTTTAGTGAAATATTTAGTATCAAATTTCAACTATTAGTAAAACTTTTATATATTTGAGCCGTAGTTTTCTCACCTATATAAAGATATTGATTAGTTATAATCAACAAGAAACCCTAACAAGTGAGTGAGAACACGAGTTAGGGTTTTCTTATTAAACAAAAACAAATTATGGAAACAACAGCAGTTTCAATGTTCAACAGTACGGTTAAGTATTCTGGTAACCAAATTTTCATCAAACCTTTTTGTGATTTCTTTCAAATTGAGTATGATAATCAATGTCGTAGAATTAAATCATCTCCATTATTAAAAACATCTACGGGTAAAAACACGTCGATGTTGCTATTTGGGGACGAAAGAGAGCGAGTTACACTCTCAAAACAAGGTTTTATTACTTGGATTTTACAACTTAACCCGTCAATTGTGCAGGTTAGTTTAAGAGAAAAACTAATTCAATACCAATCTTTAATCTTTGATTTTATGTTTGGCAGTATTGAAAGAGAAGAAAAAGCAAAATTAAATTACGCAAGGTTAAATAAGTTAAAAAGATTAAAAGGATTAATTACTTCCGAAATTTCAAAGTGCGAAAGTAATATTCAAAATTATCTAGAAAATAAGTTTGTTCAAACTAAATTAAAATTTACCCCAACGATTTAAAATTATAAATGAGCTTCCACTAAATAGTGGAAGCTCATTTATTCCCAATCACTTTGTCATTTCGTAGGAATCCCAAACCCACCAAATCTTCCACTATAAATGCAACATATACCTGTAAAGTTTTACTATAAGTAAAACTTTACTTTTTTATGTGCATTTACACACTTTTTATTTGGTAATTACTTTTTATATTTATATGTTTGTTCTGTCAAAATATTTCAAGGGCTTTCAAAAAGAAACTTTTTTAAAAGTAAAAATAAGCGAACCCTCGTCATGCTGCAGGAGATGGAAACTACTCCCAAATCTATCCCTTGGATATTTTGACACAGCTAAAATGAGGGTTTCGTGCATCTAATATTTTCGATTATGTCAAAAGAAAATCAAAACCACTTAGCAGTAAACCTGCTATTACAAATCAACGCGGTAAATCCGTGTAGATTTCAAGAAATGAAAGCATTCTTTACAGATGCTTTCATACTACAAACATCCTTTCCACTTTTTAACGAGGAAGAGTATCGAGATCAATGGGCTTTGTACATCGAGATACTTGGCAACCTAGCCAATGTATTTGAAGACTGCAAAGGCGACTATGCAAAAATCCAATTGCACCAAGCCATTCATGCACTGCAAGGAGAGGAGGTTGCGTATGTCTAATGCTATCGACATTTTTACCCTGCAATTCATTTATCATGATGGCAGTAAACTATCAATATCTGATAAATCATTTAAGCAAGCAATTAAAAGCGTGCTCAATGAAGAACTAATCAAAGAAACACCTATCAAAGTGCTATTTCCAAATTCAAGAAAAACACTCTATTTTGATAAGCAACTATTTACTTCCTACATAGCCCGTGAAATCGAACAATCAGAGCTCATAGATTGCACACAGTGCGACGGACTATTTCGAAACACCTCAAAACTTCTCACAAATACCCACGAAGAAGTAGAACCACAGTCACTCTGGAAAAAACAGAAAAATATACTTATTCTCATCAACGATGATGAATACATTACCTGCGACTATGTTGATGCAATTTTTGAAGAAGTTTAACTATAAGTGTAACTTTTTATGCAAATAATACACTAATAGTAAATTATGTTTATATTTGTGCTGTAAACCACAGCTTACTATATAAAATTCGGTAGTCTTATACCAATTAGAAACCCTCAAAGTGTGTTGTGGCCTTTGAGGGTTCTCCTTTTTAATTAAACCAAAAAATATGAAACCAATTTCAAAAGCCCTCGAGTTTATCTATCAAGATACTCAAATTCATTTCCTATTATCAAACGATGATAATGTAATGGTAAACGCTACCGAAATGGCAAAAGCATTTAATAAAAGAATTGATGTTTTTCTAAAAACAGAACCAACAAAAGCTTTTATTAACGCACTTGAATTTCCACCTACAGGTGGAAATTCGGAACCTATAAATTGTGAAAATTTAATTAAAACCAAAGGTAAAATGGGAACATATTTTCACAGAATTTTAGCCATTAAATTTGCAGCGTGGCTCGACCCTAATTTTGAAGTTTGGGTTTACACTACTATCGACAAAATTCTTTTCGGTTTTTACAAACAACATTGGGATGCACATATTAAACAAGAAAACGCAAAAGCAATAATGGAAGCATCAAAAAAGAAACTATTGTTACAAGCAAACCAAGAAGATGTAATTGCATATTTCAAAGCCGAAAATGAATTCAAAACCGCAAAATCCGAAAAAATGAGCGCAATACATTCACAGTATAAATTATTCGATACTATCTAACCACACGTCCGTCTGTTCGAGTGTCCCGATTTTTCATCGGGATGTATCGAGAACCCACCAACAAAGCCACTCCTCAAAAAGTGGCTTTCTCATGTCACAACTTTTTACATTACCATTTCCCAACTTTGATAAAATTTCAAAGAAATGGCAAAAACAATCACCGACGAAAAGATTAAAGTATCTATTATATTTGATGGCAACCCAGTTCAAAAAGAACTTTTTGACCTCGAAAAATCAATCCGCGATTTAAATAGCCAACAAAAAGAACTTAGAAAAGAAAAACAATTACTTGATAAACAAGGGTTAAAAGATACCGAGCGTTACAAAGCGGTCACAGCCGCTATAAAAGATAATACACTTTCCATTACTGCCAATAAAAACAAAATGGCAGAACTCCAAAAAGAAATAGGAATTACTGGCTTAACCATGGGCCAATTACAGCAAAAAGCAACAGCCCTCAGAATGGTGCTTCGTAATATGGTTCCTGGTTCCGAAAGTTTTAGAAATACTCAAAACGAACTTACCCAAGTAACCACCAGAATAAACGAACTATCTGGCAGAGCAACTGCCGCTCGTTTCTCCATTGGTTCCATGGCTGATAGTTTTAATCGCTATCAATCGTTAGCTTTCTCAGCCATTGCCGCTACTACTGGTGTAGTATTATCTATTCAAAAAATAATTGACATTAACGGTAAACTCTCAGATGCACAAGCCGATGTGATGAAAACAACCGGCATGAACAAGCAGGAAGTTGACGAACTCACAAAGTCTTTCGGTTTACTTCAAACCCGCACCAGCCGGATAGATTTATTAAAAATAGCTGAGCAAGGCGGAAGGATAGGAATTCTTAAAGATGATGTTGGCGCATTTGTCGAAGTAATGAATAAAGCTTCCGTTGCTCTTGGCGATTCATTTACTGGCGGCGCCGAAGAAGTAGCCAATAAGCTAGGTAAAATCAAATTCCTTTTTGAAGAAACAAAAAATCTAGGAGTTGATGCTGCATACAACGCCATTGGTTCTGCCATCAACGACCTTGGAGCAAACGGTGTAGCATCAGAGGCAAACATTGCCGAGTTCACCACTCGTATAGGTTCATTGACTGATGTATTGAAGCCAACAATTCAAGAAACACTAGCACTAGGAACTGCGTTTGAAGAAAGCGGTATTGAAGCCGAAGTTTCCGCTCGTGCCTATAATATTTTCATGAAACAAGCTTCTACCGAAAGTGCCAAGTTTGCCAAAGTCATGAACTTAACAGTGCAAGAAGTCGAAGCCATGATCAATAAAAACCCGCTCGATTTCATGATGAAATTTGCCGAAGGAATGCGCGGAATGGATGCTACAAAAACGGCAAAGACCTTAGATTTCTTAGGCATCAATGCTGATGGTGCCAATAAAGTAATTGGAGCAATGGGTAACAACATGGGTCGTTTTAGGGACTTAATTGATTTATCGAACAATTCTTTTGCCGAAGGAACATCGTTAATCAACGAATACGAAATAAAAAACAACAACTTAGCCGCAACTATTGAAAAAGTTTCCAAAAAAATATCCGGCTGGTTCTCTTCCGAAGGTTTTAATAAATGGCTTTTTAATATAGTGAACGGTTTTGCCATACTTATTGGCGCTACCGATGATGTGAGTGGCGCTGGTCAAAAATGGAGAAACACATTAGTGTTCATTGCCAAAGTTATAGCAGTAGTAACTTCTGCTTTAATAACTAACGTGGGTTGGCAAAAACTCGTAGCACTTTGGACCACTAGAAACACTGAAGCTACACTACTTTATACTATTGCTTCCAAAGCTCGTGCAGTTGCCGATGCTATTAGTATAATAGGTTCTCAAGCACTAGCCGCAGCGCAAATGTTATTAGTGGGTAATTTAAGAGGCGCAACACAAGCCTTCAGAGTAATGACTGCTACTATGATGACAACACCTTGGGGTTTTATCCTTGGAGCAATTGCCGCTATCGGAACAGCTTACTTAATGTTTTCAGAAGAAGCAAAAGCCGCTGCAACAGCACAATCTATGATGGCCGATACAGCTAAACAAACTAGCGCATTAGTCGAAAAAGAATCACAATCATTTATGACGCTTTTGGCAGTGGTTAATGACACCACAGCATCAACCGAAGCCAGAGCCGAAGCTCTTAAAAAAGCCAAAGAAATAGGTGGCGAATATGTGCAAGGTTTAACCATTGAAAACGCCGCTCAAGCCGAAGGTAAAAAAATGATTGACTTATACATTCAATCATTAGAAAGAAAAATGCAACTCCAAGTTCTTGAAGCCAAGCAAAAAGAAATTTTAGAAAATATCAATGATCGTAAAAGCAAAAACCTTGAGGAAGAAGTTGGATTGTGGGATAAAATGTGGTCAAATGCTAAAAACTTTGGCAATACTGCAAAAGCTGGTGCTGATTTAGTAGTTACTGCTTCTCAAAGAAAACAAGCTGCCTTAGTTGATCTGCAGAGGCAATTGGATTTTACAAATGCCGAAATGAAAGTATTTCTTTCTAAAAATCCAAACCTTATTAAAAACATTGGCACAACTACGACTTCTGATTATACCGTTCCAACTGGCGAAGATGGTAAAGCCGGCGCATCACCCACCAAAAACCCAAACTCTTCCGCAGTAGAACTACTAAAGCTTCGCTTAGACAATGAACGCAAAGCTGCTGAGGAAATTTTAAAAGTTACTCAAAAGTTAGAAGATGATAAAATTGGCTTAATGGAAGATGGCTATGCCAAAGAAGAAGCTATCGAAGCACAGCGTTATAAAAGAGAAATTGACGATTTAAACCGTCAAAAAGTAAATGCTATCGAAATGGCAAAACTTGACGAAGATATTGCCAAAGCAAAACTTGAAGGAGATAAAACCAAAGAAGCCGCATTAATAAATATCAAACAGTTTTGGGAAGAAAAAAACCTTGCTATTGATAATAAAATACAGCAAATAGCCGAAGGAAAATTTGCAATACATCTAAAAAACTTAGCCACCATTCAAGAGAAAGGAGCCAAAACAATTATTGAAAAAGAAAAAGAAGCGTTTGATAGAGCAAAAACTGTTAGAGAAACAAAGTATCTTGAACAGCTTAACGCATTGGGCAACAATCAAAAAGCCAAAGAAAAACTAACCCGTGAACACAATATAAGTGAACTAGAAATAGAAGAAAAATTTCTTAAAGAATTAATTGAGAAGTTTAAAACCATCGTAGGCAAAGGAAATATTGACAATATCGACTTGTCGCTCTTAACTCCTCAGCAAGTTGATGAATTCACAGCTTTAGCAGATAAAGCAGGATTAACACTTCAAGAATTAATCAATAAACGCAAGGAACTCCTTAATGGTGAAGTTTCCACAAATGCTTCTAGTTTAGGAATTTCATCTAATGTTGATATATTAGGTTTTTCTCCAGAAAATTGGGAAGCTTTTTATAATAATCTTTCAAAAGGTAAATTAGGAATTGACGAAATGATATTTGCTGTATCAGCATTAACAGAAATGTATGCAAAATACAGCGCCTTTTTAACAGCAAATGAAAACGCTAGTCTTCAGCGAACAGAGAAAGACAATGTAACAAAAAAGAAAAAACTAAAACAACAGCTTGATTCGGGTATGATTAATCAAACTCAATATCGAAGAGGCATTGAGAAATTAGATAACGATCTCGAAAAAAAGAAAGCCGAACTAACCTATAAACAAGCTAAAAGAGAAAAGCAAGTGGCTATTATGTCCGCCATTTCAGGAACTGCTATGGCAGTTGTTGGCGCATTAGGAAACAAACCATGGACACCTTTTAACTTTGCTTTAGCTGGGCTGGTTGGTGCAATGGGCGCATTGCAGTTAGGCACTATTTTAGCAACTCCACTTCCAGCAAAAGGTTATGAACAAGGTCTTTATCCAGATTATGTTAAACGAGAACAAGACGGCAAAGTATTCAAATCTACAGGAACATCTTCCATGAAAACTGGCATGTATTCTAAACCTAGAATACTCGTGGGCGAAGGTCCAGGCGATATGCCCGAAATGGTAATTGATAAACGTTCCTTTTCCCAAATTTCTCCAGCAACAAAAAACGCTCTCATTGCTGAGCTTCGCGGAATAAAAGGTTTTGAAAAAGGCTATTACAACGATAAAACCATGAGAGTAGAAGTACCAGCAACTGGAACTTCTGCAAATAATAATGATGCGTTAATGCAGTTAGTTGCACAAAATACGTTAGTAATGTCCGAAAACCTAGAAGTAATGAAAGACCTTCGTGATAGAGGCGTAATAGGCAAGTTCTACCGCAATGATTTAAAATCAATGTCGGAACTACGCAAAGGATTAGAAGACGAAACCAGTTTAAGAAACAAAGCAAAAAGATAATGACAACAACTTCCTACACAGATAATGCAATATTTGCCAATCCACGCGCCAATGCGCTGTGTGATTTACTATTTACAAAACTAGTAGTTCAATTCCCACCAGATATTGCAGATCCAGATAACTATTATATTTACAAAGGAATATTACTATCAGGCGTTGCATCATCTCTTTTGCAATTCGAACCAAAAAAGGATATTAAAAACATAACTTTCGAAGTTAATAAAAATGATATCATAGCTTGGTTAAAGGCAAATGTTGGCACTATATTTAAGTGTAGTGTCATTAATTTTAAGGAACGAATTCTTTTTTATCCCTTTAATGAATTTTATTTTGAAATTTGGTTTACAAAAGAAAATTTAGAAGAAAATTACGAAAACGGAATTTATATTCAATCATTATCTAATATCAACCCAGAAACACTATAATCATGAGCTTAGAACTAGCAATTCCTCAACAAAACAATAACGCTACACAGTCAACTCCATCATTTCAAAACTGGGGGCCAATTCCGCCAACAACTTCTTATAGCTATGCCAGTAATCTTAATCAGTATCCAACACCAGTAACTATAACATTACGAATACGTGATGTAATTGTTTTTTTACTCGAAGGTGATCATACTGATTTTCGTTTACTGGCGCAACAGTTTTATACACCCGATGTAAATTTGCCTTGGTTAAACCTAGATTGCTACACTGCTCAAGGTTACCCAAACACGATTAATGATGCTATTGTTTATACTGAAGGTATGAACTTTAGTTTTACGCCTCAGTTTCAATTCCTAGAGTTGTTGCAAACTGGCGTGTACAAATTCAAGCATCAATTTTTTATTGAAGGTTTAGATGCGGGCGGAGCATGGGTTACTATTGCACAACACATTCACGAAACTGTTTTAAACGTTGTGAATGATGCTGTTTATTACCCAACATTTTTGAATTTTTTTCACACTCAAGGCGAAGCGTTACCAGAGCAAGTAATTGCTATAAATAGACCAAATTTTGAGTTTGTTTCTATGCCAAATTTTGTGTTATCATCAATCACTCCTGGCGTAACAATTACATCAGAAGTTACACCTATAGGAACAATTTATAGAGCAACGGGAACCGGTGAAGCTGTAATTGCTGTTCGTCTTGGTATTTATTACGACACACAAGCATCATACACACCAGCAGAACTAGTTTCTTCAATTAGGGTTTTTTCAAATAATGTTGCAATAGGTGTTATTGCAATAACTATTGATGTAGCAACTGGTCCGGTGTTAGAAGTGTCGCCATTATCATTAGTATTTTCTGGTGTAAAAGGAATTCTTGAACCTACTGAATTGTTTTTAAGAGTTCGAGCAAGTTACCCGCCTTATGATGTTATCTGTTCATCTTGGTTAACCTATTTTTTTGACACAAGAGAAGTAAATGGTGTACTGCTTGAAGTGCTTGTTGTAGTTCCAATGCCAACTGCAAATATGGAAGTAGGTCAATACACAGGTTTTGTCACTATTTCAGACACTATTGCTGGCGATTTTGTCGAAATCACTGTGGGAATTAATTATAATTTGCAAGGTTTTATTATAAATCCCTATCCGAAAAATCGAAATGCCTTTACACTTGACCCTCTTTTTTTTGAATTTTCTACAGAAAATCAGCAAACCTATTTTCAAATTGATAGCACCATAAAAACTTTTGATTTCTTTAGTAATGCCATAAAAACATATACCATTGCCGAAAAGTTGCCACTTTTTAAAGGAAGGGGAAGACTTAATTTTGGAGCGTCAATTCATCGATTGATGAATAAGTTTGAGACCATTAACGAAAACCAGTTTCAGTATAAACCTGCAGTGTTTTCTATGAATGTAAAAGAAATTTCTCTTTCAACACTTGCAACAATTCGTGAAAGTTTTATTCAAAATATTTCTTTTGTAGCAGGGTTATCAAGAGCTGTTATAAATGCTCGTGCATTCCTGGAATTTAATACATCGGCTGATAGAGTTACTACCAATAGTTTTTATTATTTAAATATATTGGTACCTAATGATAATTCTGGTTTACTTATTTATAAAAACAGTGTATTGTTCGATACTATGCCATTGCCTTATGCAAATGGAAATATCATTTTTAAGAAAATAACATTTGTCCAGTTTCAAGTGGGAGATGTCGTTCAATACGAGGTAATTGATTTGTCAGTCGCTAATGATATAGAAAGACCAGATGTAGCTTTCAAAACTTTTTTTGTCATTCCATCTGGTCGTTATTCCAATCACCTTATTTGGGAAAACGAATATTTACTACAATCGGCGTTTGAGTTTACAGGTGGTTTACTTATCAAATCAGAATTTGAATATAAAACCCAAAGTTTGTATAAAAACTTAGTTGAAGTTTCAGAAATTCTTGAAAACGTAAAGATTTCAAAACTTACCATCAGCACAGGTTGGATAATAAAACAAAGTATTGATACTATTGAGAGCTTGATGCGTTCCAAACGTGTTTGGCTACCAGCGGGTGATAAAACAATCATGCTTCGTCCTATTTCAAAAGCCATGACAAATGAAGATACAGAGCGCGAACTAATAGAATATACTATTGAATTTCAAATAAACAGAAACTACAATGAGGAAACTTATTCATTCTAATTTTCAATTAGATTTATCAAACTATAAACTTTCGGTAGTTCGCGAAAACTTTTGGTTTTCAGAAGAATTCTTTACCAAATATTCGTTTCCTTTTGAAGTAGACATTACTGATGAATTAGACGTTGCCTTTGGTTTTATTACGCGCTACAATGCCACCAATCTTCTAACTTATATCGAATGTAAATATTACCATAATAACGCCGTTGAAGATGCAATTCTAGAAGTTGAGCAAGTGCAAGATAAAATATCATGCGTGGTTTACTTTGGCTACGATCAGCTGCCAAACTTTGAAAAGAAACTTTCAGAACTGCCGTTAGAAAAATTTGAACTTTCAGGCATTAATATTTACCAGTTTGCTGAATTTATTATTCCTCAAACATGGCCAGCCGTTAATTATAATTTTCCACAAATCCACACTGATAAGATTGACCCAGATAATGATGATGTGTTTTTCGCCTTTCAAAAAATCATTAATAATTATAAAGACGGTGCATTTTTAATTAACGAAGTTATTACTGAAGGCGCAGAAGAAGTTACCTATAATCGTAACATTATGCAACCTTTGCCGTATTTGTTGCACGTGTTAATAAAACTATTTGAAGATGTAAACTTGACGCTATCTGGTGATATACTAACCGATGAGCGTTTTCAAAATCAGCTTCTTTATGGCGATGTCGACTATGCAACCACAGTTACACAGGAAAGCGTTAGCATCATTACCATGTCTGAAGATAATGTTGAATCGGGTAATGTTAGTTATGGAGGTTTTTTTGGTGGCGTTTATAATTTTAATAGGTATTTAACAACTCAGGTTATAGCTAATCCAGGGCGTTATAGATTGATAGGTAAAATAACTGTATTTCCACTTAATAATGTTAGAGCTTATGTTGTGATAAAGTATCGAAATCAAATTATAGCGAGTTTAAATGTGGGTGGTGGCATGGTTTTTCGTGCTAGAACCTATAATGTAAATGTGGTTTTTGATACACTAGCTGATTTATTACCTAACCAAATCACTATTGAAAGTTATCAGGGCCGTTCAACAGATAAAGTAATATTTGAATTAGATCTTAATCCTATTCGTTTGCATGATGCCGAAGGAAATCCAATTCCGAGTATTATAAACAAAAACGAAATTGATTTAACCAAAACTGTTCCAGATATGAACTGTGGTGATTTTATCAAACTTATAAAAAACTGGTACAATTATGATTTAGATGTGCAAGGAAACTTGGCCATTATGAATAAGGTTGAAAACCAAATCAATTATAGCAATGCCATTGATTTGTCGCAGCACGAAGTGAAATATCCGTTGCGAAAATTTCAAAAAGGAAGTTCCTTTCTTTTAAAATTTGCCGACGTTGATAATAAAGAATACAGTTTTCTACCTGTATTTCAAGATGTAAATAGTATTTCAAATTCTTCATTTGTAACTACAGATAAAACAACGACCATTGAAATCGCTGCTTTGCCTTTACCTCTATTAGTTAGAAACGGAGTGCAAACCGCGCACGCATTTGAAAGCAACAATTCAAAACCATATTTTGTCATTTATGACGGTTTAACTGGCGGGTTAAATCTGTCGAAGGATCCGTTTAACATTCTCATTCCGCAGGTGCACGATACCGCATATAAAAAATGGTTTAATTTCAGAATTAATAGTACAGAGTTTAGCTGGAGCTTGCGCATGTTTGCCGAAGAGTTTCAAATACTAAAACCAAAATCGAAAGTATTTGCCTATGGTAGATATCATATCATAAAAACAATTAATGATACTGAAGTTTCGCCCGATTTATTTGAAATCGAATTAGAAACCGCGACTTTGGAATAGTTTGTCTAGCAAAAATATTTCTTTGTTTGCTTCACTTTGTACTATATGAACATAAACCATAGTTTGAGTAATTGTGGAATGACCAAGCAACATTTGCAACATTTCAACTTTGCCACCCATTTTAAGAAACAAAGTTGCAAATGTGTGTCTAGCAACATGAAACGATACATGTTTGGTTATTCCACAAATAGATACAATTTTACGAAGTTCACGGTTTAAAAATTGATCCGAGAATTTAACCAAAAACAAATTATTGCATTGGTTTATCAATTCCTTTGCTTTATAGTTAAGCATGATATTTTTATCATTCCGAGATTTAGCGTTCACAAACGAAAAATCATTAGCCAATAATTCCCTGCGTTCCAATTTTTGAACGTTAGAAATTCGCAATCCAGTCATACAACTAAAAAGGAAGTAGCCCAAAATCAATTTATAACTTTCGTTTATAAATTCGCTTTGATAAAATTTGAATAATTTTTCAAGTTCCTGTTCATTAAGATATACACGATTGCCTTTAGTATCGCCAACTTCAAACTTTTTCAAATCAAAAAGCAATTTCACACCATGTTCCTGTGCAATGCCAAGAAACTTTTTAATACTTGCCATGTTGGCCGCAATAGTAGTATCTTGATTTTTAAGTTTGAATTTTAAATGATAGCGATATTTGTCAAACCAAGCCAAGTTTAATTCATTAAATGCCACATTAGGATTATATTCCAATAACTTTTTATAAACAGATGCGTGCCTATTGTAAGAACCATCAGTAAGCTTAGCACGCTCCACTTCCATTGCAGCTTTAAAAAACGCCACAAAGTTTACTTTTGAAAGTTTGTTTAGAAATTCCTGTTCCAGTAGTTCCGCAGTTAATGGCGTTTCCGAAAGCCGATAAACGGTTTTGATATTAGTTATTTTGGCATCAATATTATCAAGTAGTAAATTAATATCGACAAGTTCGCTTGATATAGGTTTCATGCGGTTTTTGTCACGCAACCAAAACTGCGGGTCAACATATAATTTTAAGTTGATACGTCTTGCATTTCCTGCAATGTTCAAATACACAGGACACTTTCCATCAACCTGAACGTCCTTTCTAATGCTAAATCTTGTTTTCATTGCCCCGTAGATTTTCCGCGTGTCAATCAGCGTGTCAAAAATCCCATCAGAAGAGGTAAAAATCATAGTCGTAAGTTTTAAAATTTAAATAAAAAATGCACAGCATCAACGATTTACCGTTAATGTGTGCACTTACTTACGACTTATTAATTCGTTTTTGTGATCCCAGAAGGATTCGAACCTTCGACCTACGCATTAGAAGTGCGTTGCTCTATCCAGCTGAGCTATGGAACCAATTAAAGATGTAATCTTTAAAGTCGGGGTGGCAGGATTCGAACCTGCGGCCTCCTGCTCCCAAAGCAGGCGCGATAACCGGGCTACGCTACACCCCGTGTACTTATTAAATGCTATTTTTAAGATTTAAAATCTTGAAAAAATAATTAGGCTACACAGCAACCTTTTTGCGGAGAGTAAGGGATTCGAACCCTTGGTACAGTTTCCCATACGCATGTTTAGCAAACATGTCCTTTCGGCCTCTCAGGCAACTCTCCAAACTCAATGAACGAAAAATTTATTTAGCGGTTGCAAATGTAATTTATCATTCTATATTGTACAACTATTTCATTTCTTTTTTTGCCTCATCTAGCAAATAACTTTAAAAAATGCTCACTTTCAATACACTAGAATAAAATTCTTGCATTTAAATAATTATAAACGAAGAATTATTGTGGTTCTGATTACATAATTTGCAATAAAAGTTTAAATTTGCAGACTAATTAAAAGGTCAATCATGAGTAAAAAAGTTGTTATAGTATCCGCTGTTAGAACGCCTATTGGGAGTTTTATGGGTTCATTATCTTCGATTACTGCATCAAATTTGGGTGCAATTGCTATCAAAGGTGCATTAGACAAAATAAATCTAGATGCTAATCTGGTTGATGAAGTTTTAATGGGTAATGTAGTTCAAGCAGGTGTTGGACAAGCGCCTGCGAGACAAGCAGCACTATATGCAGGTTTGCCAAATACGGTAGCTTGTACAACAATAAACAAAGTTTGTGCTTCTGGTATGAAAGCTATAATGCAAGGCGCACAAGCTATCATAGCTGGCGATGCCGAAATTGTTGTTGCGGGCGGCATGGAAAACATGAGTTTAATACCTCATTATGTTCACCTAAGAAACGGAGTGAAATTTGGTCCAACAACTATGGTTGACGGTTTACAAAAAGATGGATTGACTGATGCTTATGACAATAATGCCATGGGCGTTGCTGCTGATTTGTGTGCATCTGAATATAAAATTTCTCGCGAAGAACAAGATAATTATGCTATTCAATCCTATGAGCGTTCGGCTAAAGCTTGGTCTGAAGGAAAATTTGATAATGAAGTTGTTCCCGTTGAAATTCCGCAGCGTCGTGGTGAACCAATTATCTTTTCCAAAGATGAAGAATATACTAATGTTAAGTTAGATAAAATACCTTCTTTAAATGCGGTTTTTACAAAAGACGGAACAGTAACTGCCGCTAATGCATCTACTATTAATGATGGTGCAGCAGCTTTGGTTTTAATGAGTGAAGAAAAAGCAAAATCAATGGGATTAAAACCATTGGCGTATATAAAATCTTATGCTGATGCAGCACAAGAACCAAAATGGTTTACTACTGCTCCAGCAAAAGCGTTGCCAAAAGCGTTAGACAAAGCAGGATTGTCAATTAGTGATGTTGATTATTTTGAATTCAACGAAGCTTTTGCTGTAGTTGGCTTGGCCAATGCAAAAATTCTTGGATTAGATAATGATAAAGTTAATGTAAATGGTGGCGCAGTTTCTTTGGGTCATCCGCTGGGATGTTCTGGAGCTAGAATTGTTGTTACCTTAATCAATGTTTTAGAACAAAACAATGCCAAAATTGGAGCCGCAGCTATTTGTAATGGTGGTGGCGGTGCTTCAGCAATTGTTATTGAAAGAGCCTAAATAATTAACAATTAACAATTGATAATTGATAATTGTTACCTCAATAATTATCAATTGTCAATTATCAATTATATTTGAATGTTTGCAATATGTAATCTAGCCATAATTCCTTTGCGAGCCGAACCAAGTGATCGAAGCGAAATCGTTTCGCAAGCCTTGTTTGGGGAGCATTTTGAGGTTTTGGAACAGCAAAAACAGTGGTCTAAAATTAAACTCCAATTTGATGATTATGAAGGTTGGGTAGATTCCAAACAATACCAAATTATCTCTGAGAAAAACTTTAAAGATTTATCTAAAGGTGCCATCATCTTAAATGCAGATTTGGTGGAATATGTTTCAAATGCTACTAATGTACTTCTTCCAATTACGCTTGGCGCTTCGCTATCCTTCTTAAATCACAGTGAAATCAATACCGATAATTTTGAATTTGAAGGAATGAAAACTAGCGGTGTAAAACAAAAAACCGATTTGTTGACTACTGCGTATCAATATTTAAATGCTCCCTATTTTTGGGGTGGAAAAACACCTTTTGGCATTGATTGTTCAGGATTCACACAAATGGTTTATAAATTGAATGGTTATAAGTTACTTCGTGATGCATCGCAACAATCATCTCAAGGAGACGCGCTGAGTTTCATTGAAGAGAGCGAACCAGGAGATTTAGCATTTTTTGACAATGAAGACGGAAATATTATTCATGTGGGAATTATCATGGAAAATAATTATATCATTCATGCGAGCGGAAAAGTTAGAATTGACAGGTTGGACCACCTAGGAATTTACAATGCAGAACAGAACAAACACACGCACAGATTGCGAGTGATAAAAAAAATAATTTAATCACATTCCTTTTAAGACTTCTACTAAATAATCAATATCGTTTATGGTATTGTAATGACTAAAGGAAATACGCAAACTTGGTTTTTTCAAATCCTCGTCTGATAGCATTTCTGCCAATACATGTGATGGCTTTAAACTACCGCTTTGGCAAGCGCTTCCTCTTGAAACTGCAATCCCTTTCATATCAAGATTGAATAACAGCATGGTTGTTTTATCCTCTGAAAAAGGTAATAATACATTTAAAATATTATAAAAAGTAGTTGATGCATTTTCTTTTGCTTCAGGAAAAGCTGTTTGCAACTGTTGCAAACAATAGCTTTTTAAATTAGAAATATACTCCATTTCGGCAGTAAGATTTTCATAGCATAGTTCCAAAGCTTTGGCCATTCCGGCTATTTGATGCACTGCCTCGGTGCCGGCACGCCAACCTTTTTCTTGTTCTCCGCCAAAAAATAGCGGTTGCAACACCAAACTTTTTCGAACATAAGCAAAGCCAATACCCTTTGGTCCGTGGAATTTATGGGCACTTGCTACGATAAAGTCTATTGGAATTTCCTGCAAATTGATTATTGTTTTTCCAACTGACTGAACTGTATCACAATGAAATAGTGCATTATTTTGATGACACATTGCCCCTATCCTATTGATATCATGAACAACTCCCGTTTCGTTATTGACATGCATCAAAGAAACAATAGTTTTATCGCCATTTGAAAGAATTTGTTGCAATTGTTCATAATCTAACGTCCCATCAGAAGAAACGCTCACAAAATCAACTTGAATTCCAAATTCTTCTTGCAAAGCCAAAACAGTATATAAAGTCGCGTGATGTTCTACTTTTGAAGTGATAATTCTTTTTACCCCTAAATCTTTTATGGCACTTCTTAAAATCCAATTGGTAGCTTCGGTAGCGCTACTGGTAAATATGATTTCTTGCGATTTACAATTTAAGTACTTCGCGATAGTTTTTCGTCCCGTTTCTATAACCGCTTTGGCACTTCGACCTGTACTGTGTGACGATGAAGGGTTTCCAAAATCAGATTGCATAATTTTTACCATTTCATCAATTACTTCGTGACGAATGGCAGTTGTTGCGGCATTATCGAGATATACTTTTTGCATAGTGCAAATATAAAAGTACTATCCTAATTAAATGATAAAAGATTAATTTTATAGTATAAAAAAGTTATTTTTGCTACAAATCTATTTAAAAATGAAACGAATACTTGGAGCTGTTCTTTTGCTTTTTTTTATCAACGCTTGTGATGACGGTGATTTGAAAGTTGATATTATTGATTTTTCTAGTGTTAATGCTCAAAAATGTGCCGATAAAAATGTTGTTTATAAATTCAAAGAAAACGAGATGCTACTGCTTGAGATTTCTGCGGCAACAGCCTATGAAAATAAAGAAACATTAGCTAACGTGCCACGAGAATTTGTGATAAATGCAAGTAATAAAGTTACTTACAGACAATATAACGGTACAGTAAGTGCTTCTACTATTTGCGGGTCTGTTCCTGATGCAACACCAATAGTAATTGAAGAATGGAGAGCGACTTCGGGAATAATTCAAATTACGACTACTGCTATAAAAACTGTTTTGAGTGGCAATGGAACAAGGATTACAGGGTTTAAACACACTATTAATTTTAAAAATATCACTTTTCAAAAACCTAACGGGGAGCAGTTTTATGCAAGCTACCCGTTTGGAGATTACACGACCGCGGCAACCGAGCTGCCATTTACATTTGATGAGCAATTGGATAAGAGTACTTGCGTTAATGATAATCGTATTTTTAACTTTCTAGGAGGAGCTACATTTATACTCGATGTATCATCAACTAATTTTGCCACGTTGTTCCCAACTGTTGTCACTACAAATCCTCGTTCTGTGCCTATTAACGCAACCAATAAATTGTCTTATAGATTGTATTCTGGTATTATAACCAATGGGTATTTTTGTGCGACAGTGCAACCAGCAACACCACTAATTTCCCAACAATGGGATGCAGTTCAAAGTTCTGCAGACACAAATGGTATCATCGAGGTCACTACAACTCAGCTGCCGGTTGGAACTTTACAACATACAGTAAGATTGAAAAAAGTTACTTTAAAACGAGAGAATAGTACTTTTGATTTGGGTGACGATTATTTATTAGGAAGTTTTGTACCCAATTAAAAATTCAATCAAAAGATGCCTAACGATTGTATAAGTTACCAAAAATCAGGATATTTTTCTAAGTTAATTGTTGACTACTTAAACAAAAAAATAGCGTTGCAGTCGCTGTACACTCGCTTTCCAACTATTGAAAACTTTGAAGGTCAAATCAAGGATAAAGAAACTAATTTTTCTGTTGAACATAGGAGCACTTTAGTAATTGCCCTTAGAAAGCAATATGAAAATTTTGAAATTTCTGACGCAACGAGAAACAATATTGAACTCCTCGCTGACTCAAAAACTTTTACCATAACTACAGGTCATCAATTGAATTTATTCACAGGTCCGCTGTATTTTTTGTACAAAATAGTTTCTACGATTACCCTTTGTGCAGAGTTGAAATTAAACTATCCTGCTTGTAATTTTGTGCCTATTTATTGGATGGCGACAGAAGATCACGATTTTGAGGAGATTAACTATTTCAATTTTAAGAACAATAAAATCAAGTGGAACAAAGAAAGTTTTGGTGCAGTTGGAAGATTATCAACTGATGGTTTAGAAGAAGTATTTGAAACGTTCGGTGGTGAAATAGGAGGTAATACTAACGCTGCCCGACTAAAAAATCTGTTTGAAAAGTCTTATTTACAACATAGTAATCTGGCAGATGCCACAAGGTATTTGGCCAACGAACTATTTGGTAATAAAGGCTTAGTAATTCTTGATGGCGATGATGCTTTATTAAAAAAACTCTTTGTTCCCTATGCTATTGAAGAATTGCTGAACCAAACTTCTTTCAAAAACGTAAATGAAACTAATGCATCATTAGTTGATTACACCATTCAAGTAAACCCAAGAGAAATCAACTTGTTTTATATTGAAGATAATCTGAGAGAGCGAATAGTATTTGACAATAATCAGTATAAAATTAATAATACTAAACTGGTTTTTTCAGAAGATGAAATACTTGCTGTGCTTGAGAAAAGTCCAGAAAAGTTTAGCCCTAATGTTATTGTAAGACCGCTTTACCAAGAAGTTATTCTTCCGAATTTATGCTATATCGGTGGTGGTGGTGAAATTGCGTATTGGTTGCAGTTGAAATCTAATTTTGAAGCAAATAATGTTCTTTTTCCCATTCTTTTGGTTCGTAACTCAGTTTTATTGGCTACAAAAAAGCAAGCCGAAAAAGCAGATAAGTTGGATTTATCTTGGCAAAATTTATTTTTTAGTCAGCCGGAATTAGTAAACCAAAAGACACGAGAATTTTCTGAATTCAATCTTGATTTTTCAACACAAAAAGAGGCTTTAAAGCAACAGTTTTTGTTACTGAACGGCATCGCGAGCCAAACCGATATTTCGTTTAAGGGAGCGGTTAAAGCACAAGAAGTTAAACAAATTAAAGGTCTTGAAAATCTTGAAAAACGTTTGCTAAAGGCAGAAAAAAGAATACATGCTGATAAACTACACCGCATTGTGCAATTACAAAACGAGTTATTCCCAAATCAAGGACTGCAGGAAAGACAGGTAAATTTTTCTGAGTTTTATGTAGATTATGGTGATGAGCTGCTCGAAAGACTTTTTACAGAATTGCAGCCATTGAAGCAAGAGTTTAAGGTCATTAAATTGTGATTGCGTTACAAAAGTTATTTACTCTTTAGCCCCGACCTGCCGGCAGGCAGGCAGGTTGTAGCGAAAAGCGGGAACCTGTCTGCCGACAGGTGGAAATGAATGGCTGAAAAAGCCCTGCAGATTCGCTTCAATAAAAATAGCAACTTTAGACTTTTAAAGTATTAATGTTTTAAAGTAAAAGTGTACTTTTGCACGAAATTTAAAAAACCCAATAAAAATGGCAACAAATAGAACTTTTACAATGATTAAACCTGATGGTGTTGAGAACGGACACATCGGTGGAATAGTAAATATGATTACTGAAGGTGGTTTCAGAATTGTAGCGATGAAATTAACACAATTGACTTTGGCTGATGCACAACAGTTTTATGCAGTGCATGCGGCTCGTCCTTTTTTTGGTGAATTAGTTGAATTTATGACCCGTGGACCTATCGTTGCAGCTATTTTGGAGAAAGATAACGCTGTGGAAGATTTTAGATCATTGATTGGTGCCACAAATCCTGCTGATGCCGCCAAGGGGACTATTCGTCACAAATATGCAACTTCTATAGGAGAAAATGCTGTTCACGGTTCAGACTCTGATGAGAATGCAGCGATTGAAGGTGCTTTTCATTTTGCTGGTAGAGAGCAGTTTTAGTGTTCAGTAAATAGTAATCAGTAGGGTTACTGTACAATATATTAAATCCCATTCGTTGAATTGAATGGGATTTTTTTGCTTCTGCTGTGTGCTATAATCGAGTAAATTAAATTGGTTTTGCTGATGGGTTAAGGATGATACAAACGCCAATTAGAACAAGTATGTCTAGAAAATTCAAATCAAAAAACGCAATCTACAATTATTTTCCCGTGCTTCTGATAACCGAAGAGGGGAAAACCACGGCACTTTCGTGTCCGTTTTTGTATACAGTTGCCACCCCGAAATTGAAATTATCTATTACAATTCCTTTAAGTTCAAAAGCATCAACATTGCCTACAAACCTACTGTTATTCCATTGTGAATCTGTGGTTAATCGCCAATAAATTTTGTAACCTGTAATTTCTGCATCATAAATTTTCTCCCATTTCAAGACAGTACTTGGCGCGACTGCACCGCCAATACTCACATTTTTTGGTGGTGGCGGAGACCAACCCATACTTGCTAGTACTATAGCGTTGACAGCAGTGAGTTTTTTTGCATACTCAAAATTGACACCTTCTATTACATCCCCATATTTGATGCCGTTTTCTACTCTGTTGTTTTGATGTTGACGGTCATAGTTTTCATGAGCTTCCATAATTCTAACACCAGCATAGCCCAAATCATTAAAAGGACGATGATGACCGCCACGACCAAATCTATCTAAACGATACACCATCATTGGGTTCATTTCGGGCATATAGGTTGTGACCATTTTATGAATGTAGCGCGCTAATTGTCTGGAAATACCATCAACTTCACCACCATAAAAACGACGCTGATTGCGTGCTGCCTCGGTTTCAGTAATTGGTGTTGGCTCAGAAAATATACGAAAAGTGCGGTTATCAATCACACCATCTACCCCTTCAATATTGCCAATCATGTCGTTATTCAATACGCCTATAATATCCCAATTTTTAGCTTTGGCAAATTCGGCAAATCCCTTTCCACCAAAAAGTCCTTGCTCCTCGCCTGACAATCCTAAGTAAATGATGCTGTTTTCAAAACTATATTTCGATAATACTCTAGCCGCTTCCATTGTTCCTGCCATGCCCGAAGCATTATCGTTTGCACCAGGCGCATCGGTGGTATAATCCATAGTGTCAGAGTTGCGGCTGTCAATATCACCGGTCATAATAATATAACGATTAGGGTATTTAGTTCCTTTTTGTATGGCTACCACATTGACTACATAAGCTTCTTTTGGTATTCTGGAACCATCTTTTGGGGTTACTAAATCTTTTTGATAAAACACTTCCAAACAATTATTACATACCTTGCTTGTTTTGTCAAACTCTGCCTTAATAAATCGTCGGGCAGCGCCTATTCCTCTTGTTTTGGAGACTGTATCACTAAACGTATTGCGGGTGCCAAAATCAGCTAAGGTTTTCACATCTTTTTCAATTCTTGAGGAAGATACACCATCAATTATGTCATACATGCGCGTATCTGTTTGTGCATTTATGGTAAAAGAAACCATAATCAAAAGGAAATAATAATTTTTCATATAAGTTTGTTTTTTATTTATTTTAGATGAGTTTGAAAAAACTGCATACTTCATTTAACTCGTTGGGGCTAATTATTAAAAGCGTTAGTTCGATTTTTTTGTGTAATCCCGTCTCGATACTGTAGTATAAAGACTAGGTAAAAATCGAACTGACGAAAAGTTTTCATCAAAAACTAATTAACCACACGGATTAAATATAGTTTATTTTGTAATAAAGCCGATTAATTTTATACTTAACGCTTTGAAAACAATTTTTCAGAGCGATGAATCTTTATAAAATTACTTCCAATAAAACCAGTTTGCTCCATTAAAAACTGCCATTTCATTTCTATCTGTATCATAACAAATTAAACCTGGATGCGGGCTTTTAATGTTTAAATGTGGGGAAGCTACTTTGGGCAAAAGTAAGCCTCTATTAGTTGATTCTAAAACCAAAATTCCTTGAGCATCAGAAGTTGTGCTTCCAATAATCACGCTTGGGCCAGTTTCAGCCGAACCGTTTAAGGGATGCGCCGCCAGTGAAGTGCCACCTGAAAGATTTCTCCAAGTGCCATTTTCTCGCACTTTTATGATACCATCAGTTTTATCGATAACAAAAGTACCATTAGTCGCCGCTGCTCCCGATGGTAGTGTCCCAACAAGTGGCAAAACAATACCTTTGTTCTGTCCGGTTGGAAAATCTAAAATAGCTTGCTCATTTACGGTTGTTGTTTCTATTCCAACTTGTGCAAATAATGACGACGTTGAAATTACTGCTAAGAGTAAAAAAATATTTTTCATTGTTTTATGTTTTTTTAAATTAATTGCCACATGATGATGATTCGATACATTTCCAAAAAGTGCCATTATGCATTTGAATGCAATTGATATCAGTGTTATAAATCAATAAACCTGCTACACCCGTTGGTCTATTGGCAGATGAAACTCTAGGAATAACCAAGCCCTTTGAGTCGCTATCAAAAGCAATAAAACCGCCAGAAACACCACCGGGAAAATTTGGTTTTGGGATTACATGAGTACCAAAACCAACTTTTGCAAAAGTATCGGCTGCTGCTAGATTTGGCAATACTGACAATACATTTGAAGACCAAGTGATAGGTCCTCGCAATGTTGCAGTTGAAGAGGTAACAGATGTTGCTGTATCTGCATTATTACCTAAACTTTGCCATTCAAATCCAGACCAACCAACAACCTTTTTACATAATGAAGAAGTTATTGCACATCTGGTGTCATTTAAATCTAGCGTAATCTGAGTTGGAATACTTGCCGGTATGCTATTTAAATGCCAATACTCGCAATTGTTTATATCGTTGACATTCGCAGCTTTTGCTGTGCCTATCGCTGTTAACGGATTGATTTGATTATAACAGGTTGAAAAAGAGTCAGTCACTGAACTTGCGCCCGAAATGCTTAAAGGCGCATATTGCCCATTACCTCCTATTGGGAATTTGAAAGATGTATTTCCAACTTTTTGCATCACCCCACTCACATAGCTAGCCGAGCTGCCTCCCGTTGGCGTAACAAAACTACCAGCATTCATTGTCAATAATGGGGTTCCACTTGTGGATGCATTGCAAGCAACAGTTTCCAAAACACCAATAATTAAACCAAGATTATTAGTTACGGCTGCACTATTGGTTAGTTTAACAATTGCGTTTACTGCAGTATTGTTAACCACAAGATTTCTAACGCTTGCAGGTAAAGCATTTCCTGTAAATTGTGGGGTAGCGTTGCCAATATATTCAAACGATGCATCACTTGCAAAGGTTCTTGTAGCTGTAGTTACATTACCAACTAATGGTGTTGCGGTAGTGGTAATACCATCAGGTGAGGTTATTTTCAAAGTAGAGCCAGTCATCGATTCAAATGCCGTGCCCGTTTGTGAGCCCGATATAGCTACTAAAAGTGCATTTGAACCATTAAGTCCAAAATCGAAAGTGCCTCCATTTTCAACCGTTAGTTTAGAATCTGTGCCCAACTCAAAATTGCTGGTGAGTAGTTGTGTGTAAGCGCCAGATTTAATATTATAATTTACCCTTGCATTTTCAGTAGTTGTACCTGTACTCGCCACATCAATCGTTTGAATAGTACTTAAATTTGAGGCATTATAAGTACCAGAAAAATTAAATTCTCCTCTTTTGGCTGCATTTGTATTAGTCGTTGAGATATTACCAGTGCCCGTTGTTAAATCACCTTTTAAATTAACTATGGATTTATTCGCACCTGTTGACGATGTGCCAATATCAAAATTAAAATTACTCGTTCCTAATGTTAAGTTACCATCTATATTTAAAGTAACACTAGGATTATTATTTGTTTGAGAATTGGCTAATCTAAACTCGGCAGAGCCGTTATGAACTATATTTCCATTGACAGTAAAAGTCACTACAGATGCACTATTTGTAATTGTAAATGCCCGAATGTATGTGCTTTCAATAGTCAAATTACCACCTATCGTTACAGAATAATTTCCGTTACTAAACATCATACCAGCATCTGACCCTGTTCGTAATATGAAATCACCATTGGTAAGTTTGGTGTTTAATCCTGCCACAAAAAATGGAACAGGACCGCCTAAAACACCTGTATCAACAATAAAATTACCAAACATTGCACCATTAAATAATGAGACATCAGCAGCATTTTCAATTATCAAATTTCCTCCGCCTGTATCTGTTTCTTTTACAATAAAATTAGAATTTGGATGAAATTTTTCAGTACCCGCCCAAAGGTTTGAAGTCCGTGAAGTCGTATTTGTATGACTATAATTAAAAGTACCGCCATTTTCTACTTCGAGTGTTCCGTCAGAGTCAAACCTTAAACTGGTAGCTTGCTTGGTAAATGTACCACCTGATTTTACATTAACATTTTTAAAGGTTAATGAACCTGTACCTGTGTTAAAAATTGCACCATTTTCAACAACAATATTCTTAGTTGTATTATTACCTATTAGAGATATGTTGTGTCTAATAAAAAAAGTATTGATTGTATTATTTGAAGGAACTGTATTTGCAGCGATATCAGTCCATACCCCAGCTATTTTTCTTTGCCACTGTGAAGTATTGCTTGCCGGAGTGCCATGCCAACTGCCGTCTGCCATCGTTCTGTAATCACCGTCTATTGAAGGATCTAATACTATGTTAAACGTCGTACTTGTAGCATCTGTTAAACTACCCGAAGCGGCATTTAATGTAAGTCCGAAGCCAACAACATTGTGCGTAATTGCACTAAAAGTTGCCAAACCTGCTACCGCATTTGCCGTATTTGGGGTTATTGTCAAAGTACCAGTTGAAGTAATATTTACAGCATTTGTAAAATCTAAATCTCGGTTGTTGTTGCTATCATTCGCACTTACAGTTACTGCTGGTGACATAACCGCATTGATGCCAGTATTACTCGGCTGTTGTACAAATGCTAATCTATCGGCGGTAACTTCAATTCGGTTTCTATCCCCTGTTGTACTTGAAACTACACTACTAAAAGCTGCAAAAGTTGATGAAGTATTGCTACCTGCAGCTGCAACATTAGCATTAGTAACCGTGAAGGTCATTTGCAAATTATCAGTCACGGTTGTTAAGAATGAAATACGCAACGTGAGGTCTCTAGTACTGTTATCATTACAACTATACGAAAATCCTGAAAATGCAATCGTATTTGCACCAACATTAATTGTGGGATTATTTGCAACCATCGTACTGCCATCAAAAAGCGCTGCAGTGCGTATCCTGTTTGTTCCGGTAATCGAAGAAAAAGTAATCCCCGTGAGTATCGTTGGCAACACATCAGCATCTGAAGCACTTGCTCCACCATCTCTAATGGTAATTCCCATGACCTCAACGCTTCCTGTTGTGTTGGTTAATGGCGCAACCGCTTGCGATGTTGTATAATCAATATTGGACGAATAAGCCATGCCTGATAAAATACTATCAGACAAAATGCTCGGCGTGCCAGTTCCTGTAAAATTTATGATGTATGCAGTTTGGTTTGAAGAGTCATTATTAATGGTTACAGTTCCTATAAAAGCGCCTATCGCATTGGGTGTAAACCGAACTGTAAAAGTAGCATTACCGCCTACACCTACTGTTGTTGGCGTAGCACCTTGTATTGCAAATCCTGAACCGCCAAACGTTAAACTAGAAATAGTCATCACAGCAGAACCTGTATTATTTATAGTAAAAGTTCGATCGAATGTACTTCCTAAAACCACATTACCAAAGGCAGACGTGCTATTATGAATTTGGCTCGTTACACCGATTGTAGGCGTTAATGCAATGACATTAAATGACGAACTGTTGCCAGAAGCAGTTAATGAACCTGATGTTGCCGACAAAAACAAACCTGAAGCCGGAACACTGTGAACAATGCCACTGTATGTGGCAACGCCAGCTGCAGCAGCTACTGCAATTGGCGATACAGTCATGGTTCCCGTAGAAGTTAATGAAACATTTGACGTATAATTTAAATCTCTATTGCCGTTAGGGTCGTTTGCGCTAATAGTTACAGCTGGCGACATAGTCGCATTTTGATTCACATTGGTAGGTTGTGCCACAAAGTTTAGGTTGGTCGCCACTACATCTACCGCGTTGTTTGTGCTACCTGACTCAACTGCAGTTCCTGCACCGCTTTCAAATTGAGTTGAAGTTGCCGCACTAGCAGTTGTGAAATTGGTTCTATCTATTTTCAATGCTAAATTTAGTCCATCGATGGTCGTTGGTAAAGTACCGCCAAGAGTTGTGTTTAGCCATATTCTTAGGGAATAGGTTTTTGCTGAACCATCTGTAATTTCTCCCAAAGCACCGCCACTAGTTGGAATACTTGCAAAAGTCAAAGTAGATGCTGCAATTGTCCCATTAATTGTATTTGTTCCATCGCTTAATTGTGCACCAGCAATGGCTTGTGTCCAGTTTGCGATATCATTTCCTGCACCTTGTGGTATACTAATTTGGCTAATTAGCGTTGGTAACGTGTCATCTCCACCCGCTGTGTTAGCATCGTCCGTAACGGTGAAATCAAAATTTACAACAGCATTAGTTTGTGGAGAGGTTGCACCAGTAAGCGCTGTAGTGGTTGATGGGAATGAGGCTGGTTCTAGGCTGGCGCCAACGGTAACACCTGACGAGGAGGAAGTTGGAGCGGCAAATGCAGCTGTTATACTAACGTTATCTATTGCAATGCCTTGAGAGTTTCCGCCTGTAGTATTAATATTCCATCTCAAATATATTGTACTATTATTGGCAATGCTTAAGCCAGTTATAGAAATACCCGTTATATTAACAATCGTTCCTGATGCAAAGTTGTAGGCACTTGTGCCAGTAGGAAAGGAAGATGCCGCAACATCGCCGGCAGTTATTGGAAGCCAAGTTGAACCATTTAGTGAATAAAAAAACTGGACAGAAGCTGCTGCGGTATTGATTCTGTAACGCTCCGCATCATAAGAAATAGTTAATGATGTTAAATTTGCTGCATTTGTATTTTGAAAAAATCCTACTAAACTATTAGGACTTGCAAAGCCTGATGAAGTCATGGCTCCCGCCGCTCTTTCTGTTGTTGAAGATCCAAAATTGTAGGTTCCGCCAGTAGTAGGACTGCTTAAAGAAGCTTGTTGTGTTAGAGAACTTGAGGCGCCAGACCACGTAGGACTTGCAGTACTTGCATGCATTCTCCAATTTGATGGCAAAGTAGTGGTGGCTGCCATTCCATCAAAATTTTGAGTTACAGGTGTTGTATTAGGTATTGCACTTTGCCCCCAACTCAGCCCCGAAACCAAAACCAATAAAAACAAAACCTGTTTCTTAACCAAATTAAAACCAAAACCGCGAAGAAAATCCATGCTTTTCAAAAATGCCTAGTCCATAAGTAGATAATTTTTTTAAAAATAAATGCAAATCTAACAATTAATTCATCACATACTTACTATTTGTTATATCTAAATTATCAACAAAAAGTTAAGTAAGAGTTTACAGTTCTATACTTTATAAATATTTGGACTTTATTTTACAGTTCCAATTGAACCAAAAACAACTATAATTAAAAACAAAATGATTTCTATAAATGCTTATATCATCACCACATCAGCTTGATTTCTAAAAATATAATGAACCAGTGAAAATACCAAAAAACATTCGTAATTTTGCAACACATAAAAAAATATCACATTCAAAATTTTATATATGAGTTCATTTGACGTTGTCATTATAGGTTCGGGTCCAGGCGGATATGTTTCAGCAATTCGTTGTGCCCAGTTAGGTTTCAAAACTGCTATCATCGA
>JAYSRU010000040.1:0-2187 GCA_043720875.1 Crocinitomicaceae bacterium | reverse complement strand
TGGGGCAAGCTAAAAATTTCTTGGCTTTCTGTAAATACATGACGTGCAATTATGCGCCCTGCTTCATCGTACACAAACAAATCTGCCGTGCTTGCTGTGTTGAGCGTGGCTTTGAATTGTGTTGTTGCATTTCCATATCCGGGGTTATTCGTTATGCTTAAATTATCTTCAAAAGGTACTGGATCTATTATTTCTGTTAGGGAGAAATTGTCAAGAAACCAATAAGTTCCATAACAACGGTAATCAGGCATACTTTCTTGTAAACAAGAATCTGTTCCCGGAATATATTGATAATCTATCTGATCCGTAGGTCCAAAAGTACCGATTAAAAAAGCGTTTTCATTTCCTTGTGCAGTAAATGTAAAATTTATTTTATGCCAGTCAGTTTTTTGTGTGATAAGGGTATCAATTTCCCAAATGGTTGTACCTTCAAGGTTACATTCTGTTTGATTGCTACACAATGAATCTGTAAATGTTTTTACCTGTAATGATTTGCTATATGAATTAGAGCCATCAGCAACACTAGCATAAAATGAAAATGAATACTGTGTATTTGACTTTAATGTTTCTGAAAAAAAACCTCCCAAATGTTCACGAGCACCATACACTATATTATTTGGAGGAGGGGGGGGGGGGAAAACGTTGAAGATACTAAGCCTACATAGTTTCCGCCATCTTGAGCCATTTGATACCCCCCATCATTTGTAGGAATTCCAAATGGTGAATTAGGGGGGGGGGGGTTTAATGTTGAATAATGATCACATGATCCTAATTCCCACCAATTTAGAACACAACCAAAATGATCATAAACACTAATCCCTCCATTATATCCAGTTCCCCAAGGATCACAACTGCCGTATTCATGATGAACATCTTCAAAACTAGGATTGATAATTAAATTGTTTTGACAATAGAAAGTTGTATTGCTCAAAGTGAGCAATACAACTACTACTATTATTCTTTTTATCGAATTTGTCAAAATTATCATTTAATTCATCTAGTTTGTTTCAACTATGCTCAACACTAGTGTTGAGATTGTTATCGAGCGTGTCGAGATATTATTTTATTTCTAATTTAATTGTTTTGATACTTCCCATTTCTGATCTCACTTCTATAACGTATAAACCTGTGCCAAGGTTGGTTTTAATTTCTTCAATTGTGATTGATTTCTCTATATACACTTGTTTGCCTAATAAATCAAAGATACGTAATTCTATTATTCTTTCGCTCCCCATTAAATTAAAAGTTCCTTCGTTAGGGTTTGGAAACAATACAACATTAAACGTATTTACGGTATTGATTACTTCATCCTCACCCTCACTAGTCAACAGCATGTTACGATTTGCTGTTTCACATCCACCATCCACATCTAATATGGCACGTGCTTGATATACTGCCGAACCATGAACGATCGGATCCATACATGCAATAGTCGCCAACACACTCGAATCTGCCGCTGATAATGTCGTATTATTCGCCAAACAGTTAATCAACATTGTGTTGATTGTTTTGTTGTTTCCAAAAATGGTACACGAAGCATCCAACGCATTGTTTGCAACAGTAGCAGAAGCTACGTCGCCACCTGCAAGTGCTGTATTCACCTCATACATTAGCTTGGTTGCAGAACCGATTTGATGCTGTGCAAAATAATTGGAGTATGCCGTATCTATATCCGTTCCTAGTGTCATTAAACTTTGGTTTTCTAACAATTGACGGTAAACACTATTGTGGTAGTAATGTTTCATCCCCATATCTACCGCACCATAATTTAATAGGTTTTGCACCAACTTTGCCATTGCTTGGTTGCGTTGTTGTGCAGGTGTGCCTAATAAAATTGGAGCAAGTGCAGCCGATGCACCACAACGTGATTGGGCTGTTATAAATACTGGGTTGTCTGACCATTGACCTGATAAAGGTGCTCCCAAATTGGGATTAAAAGGTGTACTAGATTGAATAAATATAGGTTTGTGGTAATATGGATTAGGAACTGCGACTGACATTTGTATTCCATCCACCCTAAACCCACTGGTAAAATACCATTCGTTAGAAGCTGAGACACCTGTAGGAAACCCTGCGGTAACTGCATTTCCTTGTTGCCCAATATCAGAAGCATTCAAATAAAATCCATTTTTGTTGAACAACATTGTATTACAATCTACATCTGATGCTTGGTTAGAACCGAATGCG
>JAYSRU010000039.1:0-18993 GCA_043720875.1 Crocinitomicaceae bacterium | reverse complement strand
GGATCGTGCATTCTAAAACTATAGTTTACACTATTCCCATCTCCTTTAATCTCATCGTCACCTTCTTGCCCTTGAAAACCAAATCTGAAGCTTTTATTGATCAGCGTATTCAAATGACTACTTCTCATGCCTTATGCGTCGCCCTTTAGCTTTTCACCAATCAATGTTCCCTGAATAATTTGATCTCTAAAATCATTAATTGCATTTGGTGAATGCGGTAACAAAATAGAGGTATTCTTAGAATTAGAACCGATATGATTTAAGGTGTCAAAATACTGGGTCATTAATACAAACTGCATCACCTCTTCTGGCTTCACGTGTATCAAAGATTTTTGGAAGTCTTCAATCGAAAGTTTAAATCCTCTTACAATTTCTAAACGTTGCGCTGCAATACCTTCACCCGAAAGACGTTTTGCTTCGGCTTCGGCTTCGGCTGCTTTAATTACTCTGATTTTAGAACCTTCCGCTTCTTGTAACGCCGCTTCTTTATCACGTTTCGCCGCATTAATTCTATTCATCGATTCTTTTACTTTATGATCTGGATCGATATCTGTAATCAAAGCTTTGATGATTGAATAACCGTAATCTTGCATTTGTTCTGCTATATTTTGACGCACTGCAAACGCAACATCATCTTTTTTAGCAAACACATCATCCAATTCCATTTTCGGAACTTCCGCCCTTACCTCATCAAATATGTACGATGCAATCTGATTTTTGGGATTATCCAATGAATAAAAAGCCTCTTTTACAAACTCTCTACCAATTTGATACTGAACCGAAACTTGCATTTTAACGAAAACATCATCCGCAGTTTTAGTTTCGACCTCCACGTCTAATTGTTGTACACGTAAATTAATGTTTGCCGCTTTTTTGTCAATAAAGGGAATGATAAGCCCTAAACCTGCATGAGATACTTTGTGGAATTTTCCTAAGCGTTCGATAATTAATGCTGACTGTTCTTTTACAATAATAAAAGACTTTAAGACAAGTAACAAGCACCCAACAATAATTAGAATTGTAATAGGATTTACTGGTAAATTTTCCATGATTTTAATTTGTTTTTTTGATTCATTCAAAGATAGAATAATAAATGAAATCATCATCCGATTAAGAAACAATTGCACATTTGAAAGGATATGAAAATCACACAAAATAAATACAACTCCCCTAGATTCGCTGTTTCCTATGATAGTGGCTATGTACAATAGCATGTAAACTTATTCTATTATTTTTATTTTAAAGAAACAAGTTTTATATTTGCCAGACATGGGTGATTTCTGCCCACTACTAACAGGAAAGGATCAATGGCTCTCCGTGATGAGTCAAAAGTTTTAAATGAAAAATGAAGAGCATGACAACGGAGAAAACAACACAAGACTTAATTGCACAAGAAGAAAAATATGGTGCACACAACTACCACCCACTTCCAGTAGTATTAGCCAAAGGCGAAGGTGTTCACGTATGGGATGTTGAGGGCAAACATTATTATGACTTTTTATCTGCATACTCTGCGGTAAATCAAGGACATTGCCATCCAAAAATCATTAATGCCTTAATAGATCAAGCCAAAACACTTACACTTACGTCGCGTGCTTTTTACAACGACACCTTAGGTGAGTATGAAAAATATGTGACTTCTTATTTCGGTTTCGACAAAGTATTACCCATGAACTCTGGTGCTGAAGCAGTAGAAACAGCGATTAAAGTTTGTCGTAAGTGGGCGTATGAAAAGAAAGGTATCCCTGCAAATCAAGCAACAATTTTGGTATGTGAAAAGAACTTTCATGGTCGCACGACAACCATTGTTTCGTTCTCGACGGACAATGACGCAACTGGCAATTTCGGGCCTTACACACCAGGATTCAAAATAATTCCTTACAACGATTTAGCTGCACTTGAAGAAGCTCTAAAAGCTGGAAACATTGCAGGATTCTTAGTTGAACCTATTCAAGGGGAAGCAGGAGTTTTTGTTCCAGACGATAACTATTTATTAGGTGCACGTGCTTTGTGTACAAAATACAATGCTTTATTTATTGCGGATGAAATTCAAACAGGTATAGCACGAACTGGATCTTTATTAGCTGTATGTGGCAATTGTACGTGTGAAAATGCTTGCGAGCAACAAGCAACTTATGCTAAACCAGATATTTTAATTCTTGGTAAAGCTATCTCAGGAGGCGTTTATCCTATCTCTGCTATTTTAGCGAATGATGACATAATGAGTGTAATAAAGCCCGGACAACATGGTTCAACTTTTGGTGGAAATCCATTGGCTGCTAAAGTTGCTATCGCTGCATTAGAAGTTGTAAATGAAGAAAATCTAGCTCAAAATGCGCGCAAAATGGGTAAAATTTTCAGAGCAGAAATCAATAAATTAATCGCACAAACGGATCTTTTATCGAAAGTAAGAGGGAAAGGATTACTCAACGCTATACTCGTAAATGCAAGTGAAGATAGTTCAACTGCTTGGGATCTTTGTGTTGCTATGAAAGACAATGGTTTACTGGCTAAACCAACCCACGGAAATATTATTCGATTTGCTCCACCATTGGTTATTACAGAAGAACAATTAATGGAATGTATCGCGATAATTAAAAAAACGGTTACAGAATTCAAATAAGAAATACGAACAACTCGTTCAAAATTTAAATCTCCAAATACAAAAGTGTTTGGAGATTTTTCTCTTACGAAACTATCCTAAATTAGAATTAAAAAATGAGGGATCATGACTTACATCTTCACCTACCCAAGTTGGTTTTTCAAATACCTCGTCTTCCGATTTCAACTCAATTTCAGCAATGATTAAGCCCGCGTGTCTTCCTTCAAACACATCTACTTCCCACAGGTGATTTTCAAAACGGATCTCGTAGCGCTTCTTAGTAATTTGTAAGGGACAAAATTTCAAGAGCATTTCCGAAGCTTCTTCCAATGGGATTTCAAATTCATATTCCAATCTTGTGATGCTTTCGTTTTTCCCTTTTACGGTTAAATACCCCTTTTCACCCTTCGTTCTCACCCTCACTACGCACCCTTTATCCCGCGACAAATAACCTTGACAAATTGCAATAGGTTCTGGCTTTTGTAAATTTGCCCATTCGTCGGAATTGATCTTAAATTTTCTCTCTATTTCTAACATGAAATTCTATTTAACAGTAATGCATAATCTTGTGTTTTAGCCAAATCAACTAATCGGAATCACAATTATACTTTGAAATTAACGTTTATCGCTTTCAAAGCAACGCAATATTTTTAGAAAACCTTACCTTTGAACGTGAATATTTATTTAACCTTTGATTACGAACTTTACTTTGGGGAAAATCCTGGAACCGTTAAACAATGTTTACTCCAACCGACGAAACATCTGTTAGAAATTTCTCAGTTTCACGGCATCAACATGACCTACTTTGTTGACAGTGGATATTTAGTTAAATTAAAAGAATACGCTTCAACTTACCCCGAACTTTGGAAAGATTATGATTTGATTGTTGACCAATTAAAACTCTTGGTCCGCTTTGGAAATGATGTTCAACTTCATGTTCATCCGCATTGGGAAAAATCAACCTATGACGGTAAAAAATGGCACTTGGCAACCAAAGAACATTACCGTTTTTCATCGTTTTCAGAACCCGAGCGGCTAGAAATTTTTGAAAAGTACATCTTAGAACTTGAATCCATTATCGGCTATAAGATTACTGCATTCAGAGCCGGCGGCTGGTGCATTCAACCCACAAAAGATTTTCTTGCAAGTTTTAACAAGTTCGGAATTAAAGTTGATTCATCCGTTTTTCCTAAGAATCAAATCAACACTGAACCTTATCACATTGATTTCAAAAACACTCCTGATAAAGCCTGGTGGCGTTTCTCAAGTGATGTGGCTATAGAAGATGTTCATGGTGAATTTTTAGAATATCCAACTTCTATCTACAACTACTCACCGTTGTTCTTCTGGAAACTTTATATTCTCGGTAGGTTATTTCCAAAATCGCACAAACCTATCGGTGATGGCAATTTTCTACCCATGAAAGGAAGAAAAAAAGAAAGTTTGTTGCAAGGCATAACGCATATTGTTTCTGCGGATGGTTATCTTTCATCCAAACTCAACGCTGCCTTAAAAAGTACGATGTTCAGTCAAAAAGGTGAAATGGTGATTTTATCTCACCCGAAAAGCATGACCAATTATTCGGTGCGAAAACTGGACTCTTTTATTGGAAAACACGTGAAGAAGCACAAATTCGTTGTATTCAAAAACATCACATAATGCAGCTGATCTCTTCAAAATTGATAGACAAAAATCGATGGGATAATCTCATTACTCAAACAAGTCCTAATGTATTTTTTTCCTATTCTTGGTATATGGATTCGATTTGCACGGATTGGAGCATATTTTTGGACGAAAACTACACGAGAGGAATCGCAGTTGCACATAAAAAACAAGGTCTGTTTACAACACTATATACCCCAAATTTTTCAAGGTATTCAGAATTCATCGGCACCTTTAGTCCCACCGACCTTTCCTCATTTCAGGCATTATTGAATACCTATTCTGTCGTTGCACTCAACTTTAATTCGCCCTTACTTCAACTAGCGTACACCGAAAAAGTATTTCAGTTGTCGACATTGGATAATTTAGCATTAGCAGAATCTTCTCAAGCCAAAAAAGCATGGAAAAAAGCATTTGCATCTGAGTATGAAATTAAACCTACTTGGGATGAAACATTGTTCTTTGAATCAATTGCGTTAGAACTCGGCCCTAGGGACAAGAATTATTTAACACACAACCTTTCTCCGTTAAAACACTTAATTCATGCTGCTGAGGCAAACGGTACATTGGTTAGCTTTGGTTTATATAAAGGCCAACAATTCTTAGGTGCATGTCATTGTATTCGTAGTGTTTCTGGCTTATTATACCTCAAAGGAATTTGTACCAACGAAGCCAAATTAAACGGCGGGATGCATCTTATGTTTAACCACATTAAACTTCATTGCCTTGAGCATAAATTGATACTAGATTTTGGCGGAAGTAACTTGAGTGGAATAAGACAATTTTTCATGTATTACGGAGGGAAAGATATTTCCTACTTTTGCTATCATCGTTCTCTTAGAATTATTACCATTTTAAAAAAAATAAAGCAATGGCTGACAAAAAAGTAATCCTCATTACAGGAGCATCGGGCGCACTTGGAGCGCAAATTGTGCGTTCATTTTTAGCGCAAGATTATTGTGTTATTGCCCAATGCAATACACGTTCGATCGCAGTTGAAAATTCGACGGACTTACACCCGATTCATTGTGACTTAAGCAACGAACAGGAAATAATAACCATGATGAACACCATTGAACACAATTTTGGGAAACTAGACTGTGTGATCAATAACGCTGGTGTGTCAAGCTCTTCGATATCCTGGAAAACATCTTTAGAAAATTGGAATCAAACCATAGCAATCAACCTTACAGCTCCATTTTTGATCAGCAAGCATGCAATTCCATTACTGCGTAAGCAACAAGCAGGAAGTATAATTTCAATTTCATCCGTAGTTGGTCAAATTGGAGAAATAGGAACGTGTGCCTATGCTGCGTCAAAATCTGGGTTGTTTGGTTTAACCAAAACATTGTCTAAAGAATTGGCACAATTCAATATTACCGTAAATTGTATTGCTCTAGGTTATTTTAACACTGGAATGATCCATCAATTAAGCGATGAGTTGCAAGAAAAAGTTATTGCTCAAATTCCCCTGAATAAATTAGGTGATCCTGAATCTTTATGTGAAACTATTCATTGGCTCGTTGGTAAAGGAGGGCAATATGTAACCGGACAAATAATCAATTTAAACGGAGGGCTGCACAGCTAGTCTAAGTAATTATCGTATTTTTGTAATATGATCTTACCAAAATCAAATGTACCACGCTGGATATTAATTGTACTTGATGTTTGCATTAGCTCATTTGCTTTACTTTGTGCCTATTTAATTCGATTCGATTTCAATCTATTTTCTGACGAAGCCTTTAAAGAATGGTCCATTTTATCTAAAAGTTTATTCTTTTACGTTATTGTAAAACTTATAGTTTTCTACTTTTTCGGCATTCATCGTGGGCTTATTCGACATAGTTCCACACAAGATTTCAAACGATTAGCCATGGCTTGCCTCACCGCAAGTTTAATTTTTTTACTAGGAAGTTATCTTAGATTTTGGTTCTTAGATGGATTCTACCTTTTCCCTAGACAAGTGCTTATTTTAGAGTTTTTGTGCTCAATTTTCCTTTTCATTTCTTCCCGCTTCCTTATAAAATTAGCCTACCTAGAAAGTGTAAAAGGAAAGATAAAAAAGGAAGAAGTAGCAATTTTTGGAGCCGGCGTACTTGGGTTAATCACCAAAAGAACAATTGAAAAAGATCCGAGTTCAACACAAGATATCGTAGCGTTTATTGATGATAATCCAAAAATGAAAGGTGCTCGATTAGAGAACTTGTTGGTTTGGAATTCTTCAGAATTGGAACGACTCAAAGAAAAAGAGGGCATTAGCAAGGTTATTATAGCCATTGAAGCATTAGATCCATCAGACAAGAGGGATTTTGTTGAAAAATGTCTTTCACTTAATATTAAAATTCAGACGGTTCCGAGTGCAAAAAAATGGATGAATGGGGAATTTTCGGCGCGCCAAATTTCCAATATAAAAATTGAAGATTTACTAGGTCGGAAACAAATTCAATTAGATACCGCAAAAATATCAGCCGATTTACAAAACAAGACTATACTCATAACAGGTGCAGCTGGATCAATTGGAAGTGGCCTTGTGAGAGAAATTATTGCGTATTCCCCTAAACAAATTATACTATTCGACCAAGCGGAATCGGCTTTATATGATTTGCAACAAGAGTTAATTGGGACAACCAATTGTCATTTAGAATTTGTAATCGGAGATATTAGAAATACAGAACGTATCGAGCATCTTTTCAATACATTCAAACCGCAAATCGTATTTCATGCTGCTGCATACAAACATGTGCCGTTAATGGAAGATAATCCATCAGAGGCAATTTTAACCAACATAAAGGGAACAAAAAACTTAGTAGATGCAGCGGTGCAATTCAATGTAGATAAATTCGTGATGATTTCTACCGACAAAGCAGTTAATCCAACCAATGTGATGGGTGCTTCAAAAAGAATTGCAGAAATATATGCTCAATTTGTCGACAAGTCAAGTGTAACGCAATTCATTACCACGCGTTTTGGAAATGTTTTAGGAAGTAATGGATCTGTAATTCCGTTGTTTAAAAGACAAATTGAGCAAGGTGGACCCTTGACGCTAACGGACGAAAGAATTACTAGATTCTTTATGACTATTCCTGAAGCTTGCCAGTTAGTACTAGAGGCTGGCACTATTGGTTGTGGAGGAGAAATTTTGGTATTTGATATGGGAGAATCGGTTAAGATATATGACCTTGCAAAACGAATGATTCAACTTTCTGGTTTAGAAGTTGGTACTGACATTGAGATAAAAGTTACTGGCTTACGTCCTGGAGAAAAACTATATGAAGAACTTTTGTCTAGCGAAGAGAATACAATTCCTACACACCACCCACAAATCTTAAAAGCAAAAAACAAGGAAGAAGACGAAATCATTATTCAAAAAATTGAAGAACTATTAGCCTTATTTTCAAGTCAAAATAATTTTAAAATCGTGGAATTGATGAAAATCATTGTTCCAGAATACATCTCCAACAATTCACAATACCAACAATTAGATAAATGATTTGGAAAGTAGCCATTCAACCACGTTTCACAGACTTCGATAACATGGGGCATTTGAACAATGCCGTTTATTTCAATTATATGGAAACCGCGCGCATGGAAGTATTTAGTCAAATATTTGGTCCTGACAGAAATTGGAAAAAATTAGGATTTATTTTGCGCACCAATCAAATTGAATACTTACAACAAATCTTACCAAAAGACAAACCAGAAGTGCACATGTTTTGCCAAAATATCGGTAAAACGAGTTTTACGCTTGGCTATAAAATAATCAAAGGAGAAACTCTTTTTGCAGAAGCTAGCTCTGTTTTAGTAACGTTTGATTTTGAAACACAAAAAAGCATAGAAATTCCAGAGGATTTAAAAGTTCATTTGGAAGCATCATTATACAGCTCACTTTAAATTTTAGAATATGAAATTATCATTATCCTTAACAGTCCTACTTTTCACTGGTCAAGCGTTGGGACAAATAGGTATAAAACAAGGAAAAGAATGCTATGAACGTGGGGCTGAGAAAGAAAAAGCCATGCGCGCCAATCGTTATGCTGATTTTGATTGTGGAAAAATCGAAGGGGTATTGGATTGCTCTGAAAAACTCACCTTAGACGAGGGAAATGACGCAATAATGCTAGGCGACAAGCCATTTACAGGTCAATGTGAAACGTGTCATCCAAATGGAATTCGAGAACGCTTTGTAACATTTGTAAATGGGCGGGAAAACGGCACAGATACAACTTATTACGAATCTGGATGCATGAAAGTAATTCGTTCAAACATTCAGGGTAAAGAAAATGGTATGTGGAGCTATTATGCAGATTCTACTAATATTCTTTTATGGGAAATGAATTATTTCGCAGGAACCAAAGAAGGTAAATCAATTTACTATAATGCAAAAGGCGATACAAGTAAATTCGAAAATTACAAAAATGGTATTATTGATGGCGTTAAACTTGTTTACTATCCAAGTGGAAAACTACAACGTAAAATGATCTATAAAAATGGTGTATTTGAAGGTCCGTTCAAAATTTACAATGAAGGTGGAAAAGTATTAGAGCAAGTAAATTATAAACTAGGTCAAAAAGACGGAGAAGCCACCTACTTCTATGATGATGGTGTTCCATTGAAAACTGAAAATTGGAATAAAGGATTGAAAAACGGGAACTTTAAAACGTTCTATTATCAAGGATTTATTCAGATCTCTGAAACCTATAAAAATGGCTTAAGAGAAGGTGAGTGGGAAGCGTTCTTTCCAGATCAAAAAATGCGTTATCGTGCTTTGTATAAAAAAGATGTGTTGATCGAGGAAGAAGAATGGGACAAGCAAGGGAAAAAAATAAAGTCTTTTGGAATGCCTGAGGTAGCAAAAGCTGAAGAAGATGATGAAATTCCCGACCCTACGAAACCAAAAACAGAGCCCAATACTAAAAAGAAAAAGGTCAAAAAAGGAAAAAAGAAACGCGTAAAAAAGGAAAAGTCTAAAAAACCTGAAGTTCCTCCAACGTCAACTGAAGAACCCAAGGAAGAAAATTAAAAAATTTCAAATAGCTTATGTCAAAAACTAGTAGGGAGGTTTTTATATCCCTCACCTTATATGCATTGCCTTTAGGAATATTCTTGTGCATTATCAGTCCATTTCTGCTTTCTGAAGGACTGTTCATGGACGGATTAATTTATTCAACCGTTTCTAAAAATTTATCAAACGGAATCGGTGACTTTTGGAATCCACATTTCACAAATTATGTGGCACCCGTTTTTCGTGGTCATCCACCCCTTGCTTTTGGCATACAAAGTATATGGTTTCGAATTTTCGGCGATAACTTCATAATTGACAAACTATTTTCATTCTCTACGTTTTGTATTACGGCATTTGTTCTTATAAAAATATGGAAACAATTGGGACTCAAGCATGCCTGGATATTACTCTTTTTTTGGATGTTAATTCCGATTGTTCAATGGTCAACAACGAATAATGTTTTAGAGAATACAATGACAATATTTACAAGTCTATCTGTATTATTCTATTTAAAAAGTCAAGAAAATAAAAGATTTATTTTTTTAACCCTCACCGGGATTATGCTAGCCCTGGCGCTGTTAAGCAAAGGTCCGGTTGCACTTTTCCCTTGGTCATTTCCAATAATTTTATGGTTTTGTATAAGACGTAAAACTCTTCGCTACAGCATTATTGATACCAGCTTTATTATTTTAAGTACGCTGCTTCCAATTGTGCTCCTTATGTTTTTTTCCTCTGCTGCAAAGGAAAGCCTATTCGGTTATCTTGATGTGCAGGTGATAAATAGTTTGAAAAACATAGCTACAGTTGATTCAAGATTTTGGATTCTTCAAAAATTGCTTAAACAAATCACAATGCCCTTAATTCTTTTGCTCATTATCTATTTCCGAGGTTCTAGAATGAAATTTGATTCCGCGCTAAATTATCCCAAACGAAGAATGCAACTTGCCTTCATTCTGTTAGCATTGTCTGGCATTTTGCCCATAATGATTTCCATGAAACAAAGCGGATTTTATGTTCTTGGTACTTTTCCATTTTTTGCAATCGCATTTTCGCTGATTGTTTATCCCTACGTTGATGCGTTTATAAATCGATTCGACTTTAGCTCCAAAAGATTTATCGTATTTCAAGTCTTTTCATTCGGCATTTTTTTAAGTGGTATTGGATTAGCCCTCGCATTTAAAAACACCATACCCCGGGAGGAAGTTAAAATTAATGATTGTCATCTAATTCTAAGTCAACTAAACACCGGAGACAATATAAATATTTTGCCTTCGATGTCTCAAGATTGGAGTTTATGTGGTTTTTTTGCAAGATTTAAAAACGTAAATTTAGATCCGACGCTAGAAAATAGTCATGAATATCTTCTCGTTGATAATCAATTTTATAATGATACTATTCTTAAAAGATACAAACTGGTTCCACTTAAGACGAAACAATTCACATTATATCAACGCTTATAGCTGTTTAATTTTTAGCTAAGTCCGTATAAATTTCTTTCCATTGATTGCATAATTTTTTTGCGCCAAACTTGGTTAATTGCGCCGGTATTTGTGCGATTAAGTGTGATCGTTTATCTTGATCTTGAAGTGAAACTAAGGCCAATGCAAGCGCATTGATTTCATTTGGATTCACATAGATTGAGCTTTCACCTCCTACTTCTTCAAAACAAGTTCCACTGCTTACAATACTTGGAATATTTGCATGCATGGCTTCTAGAATTGGAATTCCAAAACCTTCAAAATGTGACACATAAACCAACGCCGTGGCATTTCCATACAATTTTGCTAATGCTGAAACATCCACATGGTCTAAAAAATCAACATTCAGATTATGTTCCAACGCGAAAGCGACACAAGACTGAGCATAGTTACTTTTACGATTTCCCACTACTTTTAAGTTCAACAATACACCTTCGTCTTTCAATGTGTTGAATGCAATGAGCACATTCATTAAATTTTTGCGTTCAATGATACTTCCTACAGATAAAAAATAAGATGCTGAAGTTTGCACCGGTTCATTTGTATTAATCACCCCCAGCGCAGCAACGAAGCTTGGATCACAGGCCTGATAAACCACTTTAATTTTCGCCGTATCAATATTAAAAAACTGAATAAGATCTCGCTTCGTTTGCTCGCTTATCGCAATCACTACATCAGCTTCGATACACGATCTCCGGTACTTCTTGGTATAGAAATATCGGTCAATTCTCGGATATAAATGTGGATATCTAACAAAAATTAAATCGTGAAAAGACAAAACTGATTTGATGTTAGTTTTTGAAATCCCCTTGGGCAACTCGTGACTTAAACCATGATAAATTTCAATATTATCTCGCTTCAAATCTTTTAGAATTCCTTTTGTTCTCCATAAAGAACCAAATAATTTAGGGAAAATTCCTGTATAAGAGTGCGTTTGATAGGTAACGCTTTCTGACACTTTGTCAATTTTCGGACTGTATAAATGGTACTCATTCAACGGAAAAAACTTTATGAGCGAATCTACGAGCGTTCTACTAAAAACACCTAAACCGGTGGAATTATTAAAATATCTCTTTGCGTCGAATCCTATTTTCACGTGTTCAGTTAAGCGTTGTAAAAGTAATTAGAATTCTAACATGAGCAAGAGTGGATCTATGGAAGCTTAATTATATACGTTTTTACTGAGTACGCACTAAAATAACCGAAAGCACCATTACTAATGTTACTTTTAGGGTTAGCTGGCGAAGCTGAATTCGACCCTCCATCTGCGATGCTACTCAAGTCAAGTAAATACTTATATACATTAGCATCGACAGCCTGTTTTTCAATTAATACCGAGTCTCCTGAGATAGCTAAATAACTCCCAAACAAAGGCTGTGTTTGGGTTACTCCTGCAGAAAATTCATCGTCAGCAATGTAAATTCCTGGTTGGAGTACGTTGTTGGTGTACACGTTAAATCGCAAGTAATTACGGGTTCCAACTTCGTCATTGTATAATGGCGTAAGGGTTAACCCCTCTCCAAAACCTCCGAAAAACACAATGTCGTCTATGGGTGTTCCATTAGCCATGGTGGAAACCGAAGTATACGTTTTGCCATCTGAAACAACCGTGAGCGTATACGTATTTCCAATTACTCCTACTATTGGAGCACTGTAAGTTCCCAGCGTTGACGTTTCAGTTAATGTAATCAGACCTCCCACCCCATCCGAGATTGTAACAAGCGCTCCACTAACCGATGGAAAAGTATTTAATGCATTTAAATCTACAGATTTAGATATTTTCACCGATGCCGTTGTTGCTCCATCACGTAAAGAACCAACAATTACAACTTTGACATCCGAAGGATTCGTTTTAATATCTATTACTTTTGTGCAAGATGCTACGAATAGAAGAATAACAAGTAAAGTGAAGAAATTTTTCATTTGATATAGATTTTATTTGAATTTGAAATTCCAGCTAACGGCTGGTATGATTTTGAACAATGATGTTTGAACAGCATCTGTTTTTTGAGGATTGTCTTTATTCGTTTCAAAAGCAATTGAAAAAGTATTTTCACGCGCATACAAATTGTATACAGAGAATGTCAATTCATGCGTAAACCATTTTTTTTCTTTCAACTCCCAGTTTACGCCGATATCAGCTCTATGATTGGCTGGAATTCTATACCCATTTCGTTCAGAAAAGGCATAATTTATAACTCCATCAACTTCATATTTAGCGTTAGGAAAAGTTATCGCATTACCTGTAGTGTAAACGAAAGTTCCTGAAATGTTAAATCGTTTTGTGAGCTCATACATGAGCACAACAGAAATATCATGTGTTCTATCCTGACGTGCATTATACCACTGATCTTGATTAATTCCATCTATTTTCTTTTCAGACTTAGACAAGGTATAACCAACCCAACCTGTAAATTTTCCTTCTTTTTTTCTCAACAATAATTCAACTCCATAAGCTCTGCCAATTCCAAAAAGTAGCTGCGTTTCAATAGGAGTATCGTTGCTTGTGTTTGTATTTGCACCATCCTTGTAGTCAATCTGATTTTGCATTTGTTTGTAATACCCTTCCACTGAAAGTTGGTACATATCTTTCTTAAGGTTCTTGAACCAACCCAAAGAAACCTGATCTGCAATTTCTGGCTTAACGATGTTACTGTTAGACAACCAACGATCTGTTGGACTAGAAGAAGTTGCATTGGTGATTAAGTGTAAATTTTGCGTGTTACGCGCATATCCTCCTTTGATGCTCATAGTTTCATCCAAAATATAAGCAAAAGAAAATCTAGGCTCTAAGTTCATATAGTTCTTTATGATTTTCCCACTGCCGTAGGTGGTCGTGTCTTTTACATTATTTTGTTCGTCTAGCGTAAAATAATTTCCTTTTCCGGTGACAATAAAACTAGATAAGCGAAGTCCAATGTTTATGTTGAGACGAGAACTCACTTTCCATTCGTCTTGAAAGAAAGCCGCTGATTCCACTGATTTTTGACGTTGAACTTTTGTTGAATTTATACCTTCACCAGAAGATCTAATTTCACCAGGAATAATCTCATGTGCGATGGCATTTACACCAAATTTGAAAGAATGCTTATCGTTGAAAAAATATTGGTATTCTTGTTTTATATTATAATCTTGTACCTGAGAATAAATATCAAAATCAGTGGTACCACCTGCTATCGAAATATTGTACTTGAAATTACTAACTATAAAAGATGTGTTAGAGAAAAGTTTACTGCTGAAGATATGATTCCAACGAATTGTTCCAGTAGCATTACCCCAACTAATTCCAAATGCATCACCCACCCCGAGGATGTCACGACCAAAATACCCCGAGGCAAATATTCTATCCTTTTTTCCAAGAATGTAACTTGCTTTTAGGTTTAAGTCGTAAAAGAAAAGTTTATTGTTACGTAAATTGGTATCTGGAGCTAATTTCAAAAATAAATCAGCGTACGTTCTTCTCCCCGATACTAAAAAAGAACCTTTTCCTTTTTTGATTGGACCTTCAATGTTTAAACGTGATGCTATCAATCCAATTCCGCCAGAAACACCAAACTTTTGATTGTTACCATCTTTCATTTTGATGTCCAACGTTGAAGCTAAACGTCCACCGTATTGTGCGGGTTGAGTTCCTTTAAAAACAGTAACATCTTTTACTGCATCTGAATTGAAGGTTGAGAAAAAACCGAGTAGATGCGATGCGTTGTAAACCGGAGCTTCATCTAATAAGATTAAATTTTGGTCTGCCGCTCCACCCCTAACATTCAAACCACTATTACCTTCCCCAGCACTTTTGATTCCTGGTAATAACTGCATTGTTTTTAGGATATCTCTCTCTCCTAAAAGGACCGGAATTTTATTCAATTCTTTGATATCCAATTTCTCAACCCCTACTTGAGCATCCGTAATATTGTCGTTCGTTTTCTTCGCTGTAATTATTACATCGATTTCAACAATCTTAAACTTATAATCGTACGAAATATTTTTCGTGAGTTCCATTTTAATAGTGTCCGCTGCGTAACCGCTCGAAGAAAAAATCACATTATAGGTTCCAGGAACAACGGAAACTGAATAAAACCCGTAATCGTTAGACAAACCACCAACTCCAGATTTTTCCATGATCTTTATTCTTCCCCCAAATACTGTTTCTCCAGTGGAAGCATCTGTTACGGTTCCACTCAAGGTGACCTTTTCTTGTGCGACCAACCAAGGCGAACAAGACATAAAAAAAAGTGCAATGAATAGCTTCATAAAAATTAAATATTATTTTCTGACAATGTCATTTTTAAAGGCGCAAAGCTACATTATATATCCCTTATAACTGTGATAATTAAAGCATTTAACATAAATTAGAAGTAAACATAATTGCAGTTAACATTCATCTTTGAAATATTCCGTTTATCATGAAATAAGGTTGTCTACTGTTAAACTTTGATTCAAAGCTTCCATACTGATTACATTAAACTAACTTTGTACTTTAGAATACTTGCAAATTGACTAGAAAAACAAGACAACGTTTTCATTTTTCATTGCTTTTACTGATCTACATTTTCAGTTTAGGACTTAATGCTATGCACCTACATGAGCACGAACATCATGATTTGCATACGGCTTGTGAAAAGGAAATATATTTTGGAGGACATGATCACAATTGTTCACATGAATTCCATGTATCATCGGGTGAAGAAAAATGTTTAAGCTGTGACCATCATATAGTTACCGATTCCATTTTAGTTAGTTTCAATTACCCCATCTTTCATAAAACTTTTCGAAGTGAATTTAACGAATACCTCACAATACCTACACATACTAAAAGTGAAAAGCCTACCAACAAAGGTCCTCCAGTTTTGTTAAGCATAACTGCTTAACTCAAATGTGCCCTATTCGTATACGGCACTAACTTTTGTTTTACAACTTTTTATTCCAATACATGAAAAATTATATTATTTTTCTTACGTTAGCTTTGCTTAACGTAAGTCAAAATTACTATTGTCAAAATAACCTTAAGGGGAAAATTACAGCCCAAGAAACCAATGCGAGTTTACACAAGGCTTCTGTTTATTTTACAGATTTTAAAACATCCTTTTTAACTGACCTAAACGGAGATTTTCTTGCTATGGATCTGAAATCAGGAAACTATACCCTCGAAATAAGTTATGAGGGCTATCAAAGTGTGTTACTTAAAATCACATTACCGCAAGACACTTTGTTGAATATTAGTTTACAAGAATCTGTAAAAGAATTACATGAAGTGGTCATCACTGGAATGAGCAGGTCAACTGAAATAAAAATGAGTCCAATTATTGTCAAATCAATAAGTTTTGATGAGTTAAATGAAAATAATGCTACCAATTTGATAGATGCGTTACGCACCATTCCAGGTATCAATCAAATTTCAACAGGAAGTTCGATATCCAAACCAGTTATTAGAGGTTTAGGGTATAACAGAGTAATTTCTTTGTACAATGGCATGCGACAAGAAGGACAACAATGGGGTGATGAGCACGGTATTGAAATTGACGAATACTCAGTAGATAAAATTGAAATCATAAAAGGCCCTGGAAGCTTAATGTATGGATCGGATGGCATTGCCGGAGTGTTGAACTTCATTTCACCAAAAGCACCAGCTGCCGGAACCTATAACACACAATGGATCTCAAATTATCAAACGAATGCAAACCTATTTGGCAATTCATTATCAACAAGTGGAAATGTTAAAGGGTTGCAATGGCTGGGAAGATTTAGCAACAAATACGCAGGGAATTATCAAAATAAAAACGACGGGAAGGTTTATAACTCTGGATTTAACGAGACAAATGGATCACTGTTTTTAGGCATCAACAAAAAATGGGGTTACACGCACTTTAATGCAAGCACATTTAATACAAACGTAAACCTTGTTGAAGGAGAACGTGATAGTTTGGGCAACTTTGTGTTTGGCAGAGCTGATGGCTCCATCGCATCCGCCACAGGCAACGATCTAAAAGGATATAAAATCGGATATCCACACCAAGAAATACATCATGCAAGAATTTCCTTGAACAATTATTTTATGCTGAAACATGGGACAATTAAATTTGACTTAGGGTTTCAAAACAACAAAAGGAAAGAGTTTGGAGACGTTACTAACCCAACGGCAATTGCACTATTTTTTGATCTCAATACGTTAAATTACAATTTGCGCTATAATTTTAGAGAAGCTAATGGTTGGGAGACAGCTACAGGCGTCAACGGAATGTATCAAAGTAACACTAACAGAGGGGAAGAATATTTGATTCCGAATTATCAGTCTTTTGATATTGGTGGATTTCTACATACACAAAAAACATTCAAAAAGAAATTGACTTTTGCTACTGGACTTCGCTTTGACAATAGAGCAATGAATGCGAATGAATTGATTCTGGATTCGACGGGCATGGCTGTTCATCAGTTAGACCCAGGAAGCACTTTAAAATTTAAAGGCTTTACGCAAAATTATTCTGGAATATCCGGAAGTATTGGCATCTCTTATCAAGTTGATAAAAACAGTACGCTAAAAGCAAATATTTCTAGAGGTTTTAGGGCTCCAAACATAGCTGAAATAGCTTCAAATGGCAGACATGAAGGATCGTTTCGATACGAGTACGGGACAGTACAGTTAAATTCAGAAATAAGTCACCAATTTGACCTCGCCTATTTCTACAATTCAGACCATTTAACTGTAGAAGTTACTCCCTTTACCAATCTTATATCGAACTATGTTTACGCCAAAAAACTAACAACAGCGGGGGGTTTAGACAGCATTCCAGATCCTTCTGATCCGGCACCTGCCTACCAATTTGCGCAGACAAACGCAACGATGCTGGGAGGAGAATTTTACTTTGATCTGCATCCTCATCCATTGGATTGGCTTCATTTAGAAAATTCATTTTCTTACGTTCAAGGTGTACTAAAAAATCAAAGCGATAGCACGAAATTTTTACCCTTTATTCCTGCTCCAAAATACAGAGCCGCTATAAAAGCTGAATTTAAAAAAGTGGGTAAGCACGTGAATAATTTCTATTTCAAAATTGCATTGGATCACTATTTTAAGCAAGATAAATTCTATGGTGCGTATGGAACTGAAACCGTAACCCCTGCATACTCTTTATTGAGCGCAGGATTCGGTGGAACAATTGCCACCACCAAGAAAAAGGACCTGTTAGCCATTTATGTAAGCGCAGAAAACTTAGCAGATATTGCTTACCAAAGTCATTTGAGCCGTCTAAAATATGGTCCGTCAAATCCGTCAACTGGAAGAACTGGTGTTTTTAACATGGGTAGAAACATTAGTTTGAAGCTCATTTTCACGCTGTAAAAGTGTGAAAAGATAAAATAAAACAAAACCAATACTTGCAAAGGATTACAAAAAATTAGCCCTTTATCGGCCATGTGTTGGTTTTGTTTTTAAACTCTTTTGGCCATATATTTCCTGCTGTTAATAATTATTATCGTGTACAAAACAAGTATGGAACGAAAATGTTATCTTTGTGTATAGAATTGTTCGAAAGTTGAAGAATTCATAGCGTTTTATGCCGTTCACAATGAATACATTAAACCATAGACACTGAAAAATTAGCATGGAAAGAAGTTTAGAATACAATACAGAACGACCATTTTTGGCATTACCTGAATACGGTAGAAATGTGCAGGAAATGATTGCTCATGTGAAAACAATCGAAAGTAAGGATGATCGTAACAAAGCCGCAGCAGCAATTATTGATGTAATGGGGCAACTGAATCCTCATTTACGCGATGAGGACGACTACCGACATAAACTATGGACTCACTTTTTTGTAATGGCAGATTTCGATATCGATGTGGATTCGCCTTATGGGATACCCGATCGTGAAGTTTTAGCTGAAAAACCTGAGCGCTTAACTTATCCCCGTCAGAAGATTCGTTATGGCCATTATGGAGCAAATACAGAAAATATCGTTAAATTGGTTGCGAATATTACCGATGAAACCGAACGCGAATATCATAAATTGGCAATGGGTAATTTCATGAAAAAGCAGTTTTTAGCTTATGCAAGTAACTCTGTCGATAATCACATCATTGCGGCTCAAATGAAAGAACTGAGTAATGGTAAATTGATTTTAGATAACCCGGATGAATTAATTCATACCAACCAAGTTATCAAAACTATGAGTGGAATTCATATCAATAATGATCCAAACATCAAGAAGAAATCAAAGAACAACAAGAGCAAACAGAACCAAAAACAGAAT
>JAYSRU010000038.1:0-2230 GCA_043720875.1 Crocinitomicaceae bacterium | reverse complement strand
CGCATTTGCAAAGTTACCTTGATGAATTTCATTACCGCTTTAACAGACGAAATCAAATACCTTCATGTCCTATGAGACTCTTGAATGGAATGATAAATCAGCCTTGGTTGCCCTATCAACAGGCTATTGCGAAGTAAACCGTTGATCCGTTAAATTATATATATTTTGAATAGTGCCTTTTTAAATTGAAGGCTAGAACAATTTATTTTTGATTTCGACAATTTTTCTCATTCGATTTAGAATCTTGCACAGGCGTATATGTAACTCCCCAATTGAGCGCATAATATTCTAAAGGCTCTAATCCTACAGATTCTCTTCTGATATTAACATTACTCTCATCCTCGATTGGTAAAAAATAAAACTTACCAGTTGTTGCGTCTAGATTCAACTGCGATCCATAGATTTGCTTTCGACCTTCTGCAATTGCCACTCTATCTTCAAGCAGAGCTAAATCAGCCGGAGAAGCATTACCCTCCAAAACAGAAGCACGCATAATTGGTAAATATTTCTTTTGTCTATCCAAACTAGCATGCTGTATGATGAGCCAAACAGCCCTGTTACCCTCTACTCCAACTTCAGGAATGGACGGCCAACTATGTTTCATCAAAATGCTATCTAGAACAACCATATTAATTGAATCGATTTTATAAACCAATTGACCGTGGATCCTCGATTCATTTGAACCAACCCCATATTCGCTCACAATTCTATCGTCTTCAAGGCGTAGTTGGCGATCCCTTTCATAAAGGGCGTCCAAAGTTTCTTTCAGAGGTAAGTTAATTTGCCCTTCCTTTTCTATCCTGTTCAATTCAATTTTCTCTTTAATCAAAGTCCATTCAGGAAGATTGTCCAATTTGCCAATATTTGATATCCTATTCAAGGCTGTTGCGTCACAGAAACTATTCGTTCCAACAATTTTGCGCAAATAGCACATTGAACTATCCAAAGAGTCAATCGCCAAGAAGCATTCCATTGAGGACAAACCAATGTATTCAGCATTTCTTGCGTGAGGCTGCTGGAGATATAGAATAGAATATTTAGTTGCAGCATCTGCAAAAAGACCGTTGGAATATAGAGTATCGGCTTCTCGCAATAATCTGAAATAATTATTTTTTGCAACTTGTGCTTGAGTTATGTCATAAAATCCAATTGTCACAAAGAATAAGACGAAATTTAGAGGTATCCGTTTTAACAAAAGAATTTCCATGTATCAATTATTTAGTCGCAAGCATTTTTCTGACCCATGAGTGTTATGCTTGACATGAAAATTAGTAATACTAAGCAAGGCCTTTTCATTTATGAATTGGGAGTTTTGACCAAATCTCTTTTTGTTTGCAGTGCGAAAGTGAAAAACAAGATTTGTAAATTCACCATTTCCATTCCCGCATTTTACGTGTTTGTGCCCCGTAAACATCCGTAATTTACGGAAAAGGTTTGTCTGGTACTGATTTTAATATATTTGTGAGGCCGTAAAATATGGGAAAAAATATATGAGCACACCCATAGACGCACTGCACGGCCAAAAACTAACATGGCTAAGAATAAAAAATGGAAACTCCACCCAAGATGCGCTTGCAAAAGCACTTGGAATAAGCCAACAAGACTACAGCGATTATGAACATGGCAAAAGACCATTTCGAGAGGAGTTTGTGAACAAAGTCTGCAAGCATTACAATATGGACGTGCTTGATTTTTATATGCCCAACAATGGTGTAATCATGGGCAACAACAATGCGTATGCCGGCAACAATTTTTCTCAAAATGATTTGAAATTGGTAGAGGCACTAAAAGATACTTTTCAAATTGCATTGAAAGCCAAAGATGAAACTATTCTGTTGCAGAAGGAGGTAATAGTGGAACTGCGGAAGCTCAAAAGAATGTAATGGAGTTGTAGCGGGAGTCGTTGGCGTGAAAAAATTTCAATACGATGTGTGGGGTGATAGCGCGAATACAATTGGTCTGATTCGTAATTTTTTTCCAAAAGGGACAGACTTCGGAACAGTGGATAAGAAAAAATTACAATGAGTGCAAGAAGCATTGAATGAAAGACTAAGACAAACGCTTGAGTTCAAAACACCGAAGGTTGCTTTAAATAAATTAATTTCGGAACATCAAAAATTGTATTAGCGGTTTGAATCCACCAAATGTAAACTGACTTCGCTTCTTCCTCCTTGCAAGGCATAATCAAAGAAATCTTCGCTTCTGCCTTTGCTTCGTTCGTCAGTTCTTG
>JAYSRU010000037.1:0-2236 GCA_043720875.1 Crocinitomicaceae bacterium | reverse complement strand
TTTTTTTGTTATTGTTATTCCTATTCATCCTTATTAATTCACTATTTTTACCCAATAGATTGGAATTAATTGATCTTTGCATAAATATGGCCGGTAGTATAAATAAAGTTATTCTTGTTGGTAACGTTGGTAAGGATCCTGAAGTAAGACGGATAAACGAAAACACAATCGTTGCCAACACAAGCTTAGCAACTTCTGAAACGTATACCGATAAGCAAGGTAAAAAAGTTGAAAATACAGAATGGCATGCCTTAGAATTTTGGGGAAGCCTTGCTGAGACCGTCGAGAAATATGTTCGAAAAGGCCAAAAACTTTACGTTGAAGGTAAAATAAGAACCCGTACGTGGATGGACGATAAGCAAGCACAACACAGTAAAGTTGAAATTAGAGTAGAGCAAATGGTAATGTTAACACGCGCTGAGGATGCCAACGCTACGATTAAACCGCCCTATGAAAAAATAGATGGCGCCAATTCAGCTTCTTTTGACACTAGTGATTTACCAAAAATTCAACCGGCACAAGATTCCGACAGTTTACCCTTTTAATTCAATTCAAAACTCATGAAACAGATTTCATACCTTATAGTATTCCTTTTTTGCACAATACTTTTTTCCTGCGGAGAGGATATTCCAACACCTAAGCCTCCCACCTACTTACGTATAAATTTTCCGAATAATACCTCAAGAAAAATTATCGACAACTGTCCGTATGTTCTGCAATTACCTAATTATGCCAGTGCTAAACCCGTTGGAACGAACGGTGAATTCTTATGTCACAAAGAAATTAGCCTCGGAATTCTAAATGGAACGATTCATTTTAGCTATATTCCTATGACAGAGTCTTTGACTAAGTACATCAATTATGCTATTGATAAAATAGATGAGCATAAAGTGAAGGCAACAGCAATTGAGGATACATTGTTCATCATGCCTAACAAACGTGTCTTCGGAGCGCTCTATGAATTACAAGGCGATGTTGCTTCTCCGTTTCAATTCTACATTACAGACAGTACTAGTCGTTTTGTTAGTGGAGTTGTGTATTTCAATGCTCGGCCAAACTATGATTCACTCAAACCCACTTTGCAATATTTGAAACGAGACCTTATAACGATGATAAAATCATTTGAATGGAAGTAACAAAAGTATAAACGGCAACTTTCGTGTAATTTTTTTAGCCTATCTTCGCTCTGCTAAAACAATATTATGAAAACATTATGTACGTTACTCTTTAGTATCCTCTCATTTGCTACTCTTGCACAATCGAGTAAATATTCAAGAGTTAAAATTTTTACTGGAAGTGAGGGTCTTCAACAACTTGCTGAGTTAGGTGTAGCTGTAGACCATGGTGAATCAAAGCCTGAGACCTTTTTCATTTCCGACTTTTCGCTAGAAGAAATTCAAATCATGCAAAGTAATAATTTTAATTATGAAATTTTGATTGACGATGTTCAAAAATTTTACGTTGAACAGAACAACAAACCTAAATCTTTAGAAAAAAACACAGGCTGCTCAGGCTCTACCAATACATTTACGCCAATCGTTCCGAGTAATTTTAACCTCGGCTCTATGGGAGGATTTTATACTTATGCTGAGTTTTTAGCTGAAGTAGATCAAATGGCTAGTTTGTACCCTACTTTAATAACTGCGCGAGCACCAATTTCAACATTCTTAAGCCACGAAAATAGACCCATCTATTGGCTTCGCATCTCTGACAATGCAACTACGGACGAAGCAGAGCCCGAGGTTATGTACACCTCTATACATCATGCTAGAGAACCTGCTAGTTTAAGTGTGAATATATTTTACATGTGGTATTTGTTAGAAAATTATGCAACAAATCCAGAAATTCAATACCTTGTAAACAATACTGAGTTATATTTCATTCCTATGATTAACCCGGACGGATATATTAGGAACGAAACAACAAACCCTTCTGGCGGTGGTATGTGGAGAAAAAACCGAAGAAATATCGGTGGTGGTGTTTATGGAGTAGATTTAAACCGAAATTATTCTTATGGTTGGAACACAACAGGTGTTAGCGCAACAGCTGACGGAGACACATGGCCTGGTACTTCAGCGTTTTCTGAACCCGAAACGCAAGCAGTTAAATGGTTTTTAGAAAACAGAGATATCGTGTACGCATTCAACGATCATACGTATTCTGATGCAATATTGTTCCCTATAGGAACCACAGATGCCGAATTCGCGGTAGATCACACCTATTTTGATCTTTTCAC
>JAYSRU010000036.1:0-19088 GCA_043720875.1 Crocinitomicaceae bacterium | reverse complement strand
TGTCTAGCCAATTCGGTGCTCAAATCTATTTGAAAAGAGAAGATTTAAACCACACCGGGGCACATAAAATAAATAACGCGCTCGGGCAAATATTGCTTGCCAAAAGACTTGGAAAGACAAGAATCATTGCTGAAACTGGCGCAGGTCAACACGGTGTAGCAACAGCAACTGCCTGTGCCTTGATGGGATTAGAATGCATCATATATATGGGAGAAGTTGATATTAAACGACAAGCACCTAATGTTAGTAGGATGCAACTTTTGGGAGCAACCGTAGTTCCCGCACGCTCGGGAAGTAAAACCTTGAAAGACGCAACCAATGAAGCCATTCGAGATTGGATGAATAACACAGAAACCACGCATTATATTATTGGCTCGGTGGTTGGACCGCATCCCTACCCAGATATGGTGGCAAGATTTCAATCTATTATCAGTGCTGAAATCAAAAGTCAATTGAGTATAAAGACTGGGAATGAAAACCCTGATTATGTAATTGCTTGTATCGGTGGTGGAAGTAACGCTGCTGGTGCATTTTATCACTTTTTGGAAAACGAGCAGGTACAGTTAATTGGCGTTGAAGCATCAGGAAAAGGAATTGATTCAGGGGAAACAGCCGCTACTTTACAGATCGGAAAACCCGGAGTTATTCATGGAAGCAAAACCTATTTAATGCAAACAGATGACGGTCAAATTATAGAACCATACAGTCTTTCCGCTGGTTTAGATTACCCTGGTATTGGTCCAATTCATTCATTTTTACATGACATTAAAAGGGCGCAATATCACTACATTTCAGACAACGAAGCGATGGATGCAGTGTTAAATCTAACTCAAACAGAAGGAATAATTCCAGCATTAGAATCTGCACATGCATTGGCCATGTTGCCAAAGATAAAATTTAAATCAACAGATGTCGTAGTAATCAACTTATCTGGAAGAGGCGACAAGGACCTTGATACATTCACCAGCTATTTAAAAACAACACGCCATGAAAAATAGAATTGACTTGCTTTTTGAACAAAAGCAAAAGGATATTTTGTCCATTTTTTTAACCGCTGGATTTCCTAAACGAAATGATACACTTCCGATCATAGAATTGCTCTCCAAATCGAATGTAGATCTTATTGAAATAGGTATTCCTTTTTCCGACCCCTTGGCGGATGGTGCAATTATTCAAAACAGTAGTTTAGTTGCGTTGAATAATGGTATGAGTTTGAAAGCTCTATTTACCGACGTAACGGAACTTAGAACCAAAACTGAAATACCTGTTCTACTCATGGGATATTTGAACTCCGTATTGCAATTTGGAATTGAAACTTTTTACATAAACTGTAAAGCTACAGGAATTGACGGCATAATATTACCTGATTTAAGTACAGATGAATTCGAACAATTTCATAAAGTCTATGCGCAGAAATACAATATACACGTTGTTTTCTTGATTAGTCCGGATACGTCTATCGAAAGAATTCACAAGATTGATTCCCTCAGCACAGGATTTATTTACCTTGTTTCAACTAATTCAACAACTGGAAATTTCAATTCCACAAAATCATCCATAGACGATAGAATCGGGAATATCATCAATTTGAAACTAAAAAACCCAATATTAATTGGCTTTGGCGTCAAAGGAAACAAAGAATTTCGTGCTGCCTCCAACTTAGCAAATGGCGCAATAATCGGCTCATCATTTATTCAAATGTTAGCAAAATCCAACAACTTGAAAAAAGACATTCCAACATTTGTTTCTTCCATTTTAACCCCATTAACGTAAAGAATCATGATCATTCAATTAAATAAAAGCATCAGTAATCAAGAGTTGTTTGAACTTCAAGCAATACTAGCGCGCTATAAATTTACAACAACTCTAGTCAATACTCAATTTGACAGTTACATGATCTGTATTGGTAAAACAGAAGTAGATATTAGAATTATTGGGAAAATAAACGGCGTTTCAGATATCCATCGCGTTTCTGACAATTATAAACTGGTAAGTAGAAAATGGAAAACCGAATATACCTCAATCGATTTAGGCGATGACGTTGTTATTGGTGGTAAAGATCCTAACTTAATGGCTGGACCTTGTTCGATTGAAAGTGAGGAACAAGTTGAAAAAGTAGTTGCACATTTGGTGAAAAACAACATTCGAATCATGCGTGGCGGTGTTTATAAACCTAGAAGTTCTCCTTATGCATTTAGAGGACTAGGGATCGATGGTTTGAAAATGATGCACGAACAATGCAAAGCCCATTCAATCAAAATCATTACAGAAGTTATGCAAGTTTCTCAAATAGAAGAAATGGCTGATTACGTTGATATATTTCAAGTTGGTGCACGCAACTCACAAAACTATAATTTACTTGATGCTTTGGGAGAAATAGACAAACCCATTTTACTAAAACGAGGAATAAGTGGCACAATCGAAGAGTTATTAAACTCTGCTGAATACGTATTTAGCAAAGGCAACGAGCGTTTAATGCTTTGTGAACGAGGAATTCGTACGTTTGAAACAGAATACCGAAACACCTTCGATATTAACGCCATTCAACTCTTAAAAGATAAGTCGCACCTTCCTGTAATTGCCGATCCATCACACGGAATTGGTATTCGCGAATTTGTACCCAACTTGGCGCTTGCTTCTTTGATTGCAGGAGCAGACGGTGTTATTTTTGAAATCCATGAAAAACCAGAAGAAGCTTACTCGGATGGCCAGCAAACCTTAAACTTTATAGAATCTGATCAATTAATTTCAAAAATAGAAAAAATGAAACAACTGTTGTATGCCTAAACTTCAAACGTTAAACCATCATAAGCCACACTCACATTACTAGGTAACATCATTGCAATGTCTTGATGTTTACCAAAGTGGTGAGAAATGTGGGTTAATATTGTTTTTTTTGCTTTGATCTCGTCTATAAACACTAACACTTCTTCTAAATTAAAATGCGAGATATGAGGGAGAATTTGCAAACAATTTACAATGAGCACCTCTAAATTTTTTAACTTACTTTTCTCTTCTGTGCTTATGGTTTTGGCATCCGTAATGTATGCAAAATCATTCATTCTAAACCCTAAAACAGGCATTTTATAATGAAGTACTTCTATTGGAATAATTGCTAATCCATTTAGCAACCTAAAAGGCGTGTTTGATATCGAATGAAGATTCACTGAAGGAGTTCCGGGATACTTGTTTTCCATGAATATATAATGGAACTCTCGCATTAAAGCAGCTTCAACCGCTTCATTACAATAAACATCCATAGGTTTATCGAACTTAAAATTGAAAGCTCTAATGTCGTCCAATCCAGCTAAATGGTCTTTATGTTCATGTGTAAATAGCACTGCATCTAACGATTTAACATTGTTGGCTAACATTTGTTGTCTAAAGTCTGGTCCAGTATCCACAACAAAATTGAATCCATCGGCTTCAACCATAATCGAACTACGCAGTCGTTTGTCTTTGGTATCTAATGAAATGCAAACACTACAATCACATGCAATAACCGGAACACCTTGTGAGGTTCCTGAACCTAATAGTGTAACTTTCAGTTTGGACATGAAGCGAATTTACAAAAAATAGTGATTGCAAATTTTAAATAGTTGTCGTTCCTAATTATTCTTCGCACCCTTTCTGTATTCAATGAAAAGAAAGACCCATGACAAGATCATCAATAGTCCGCCGATTGGTGTAATTGGTCCAAGAATTTTGTTAATTCCTAAGTTAAATAATTCGTTTAAAGCCAAACCATATATTGATCCTGAAAAAGCAATACAACCTGCGAAAAGTAAGGCTGGAGAAAAACGCAATTTAATATTAAACATCACTGCACTCATAGCCATTATCATTAGACCGAATGCACTATAGAACTGGTAACGCACACCGGTTTCAAAACTAATAAGCTTTTCTGCAGATAACTTTCCTTTTAAACCATGCGCTGCAAATGCCCCCAAGATAATAGCTATAATAAGAACGATTATCCCTGCTGTGAATGCAAATTTTACTTTAGTATCAAACTTCATATTACTGCCTTTTTTTTTGAGCTCAAAACTACGCAGTAAAAAACTAACAACAAAAAAAACGACCCCAATAAATGGAGTCGTTTTAAAATATTATAGGATATGCTTATGCTTCTTCTTTCGGGACTAATATTCGTCCACAGTGCTCACAAACAATTACTTTACGCTTGGCAGTAATATCTGATTGACGCTGAGGTGGAATCTTATTGAAACATCCTCCACAAGAATCACGATCTATGACTGCTACAGCTAGTCCGTTTTTCGCATTTGAGCGTAAACGTGTGTAAGCTGCTACTAAACGTTCGTCAATTGATGCTTTCGCAGCCTCAGATTTTTGGTTCAATAGATCTTCTTCTTTTTGAGTTTCTGCAACAATAGCATCCAATTCAGCTTTTTTACCTTTCAAATCTCCCGTACGAAGTTCTGATTTTTCTTTTGTTTCATCAAGAATTTCCTTTTTACTTGCCGCTTTAGCTTTGGCTTCTTTAATTCTCTTTTCGTGTAACTTAATCTCTAAACCTTGAAATTCCATTTCTTTAGAAAGCGATTCAAACTCACGATTATTTCTTACGTTATCTTGTTGCTCTTTGTATTTAGCAATTAACGTTTCCGCGTCTTTCATTCCGTTTTTACGATCAGTTACATCAGTATCCAATTCTTTCATTTCGGTTTGCAATTTCTCAATACGCGTAGCTAAACCAACTAACTCATCCTCAAGATCTTGTACTTCCAAAGGCAATTCTCCTCGTATCGTTCTGATGCGATCAATTTCCGTATCAATTTTTTGTAATTGTACTAATGCATCTAATTTGTCTGCGATTGAAATTTCTTTTGTTGCCATGCTTCTTAAAAATATTTAATTGGATTGGTGTTTGTGTCCGTTAAATGGACGGCAAAGTTAGTAAATTTTTCTGTTAAAAGCGATACAATTCTGTGTGAAGTAAATTGTTCGCTTTCAAAATGACCAATATCGACCAATAGCAAAGCATTTTCTGCATCAAAAAACTCGTGATATTTTACATCTGCAGTGAGATAAGCATCTACTTTTGAAGACTTTGCATTCGAAACAAATGAAGCTCCAGAACCTCCACAAAGCGCTATTGTTTTTATTTTATTTTCTATGTTTCCAGCGTAACGCAATGACCCTCCGAATGTCTTTTTAACCAAAATTAAAAATTCATCTACCGTTTTAGCTGTTTCAAACGTTCCTATCATTCCTAAACCCTGATAGTTATTCTTATTTGCTGTTGGAAGAATGTGGTGCGCAACTTCTTCGTATGGGTGGGCTGTTATCATCGCTTTAATAACCGCGTTTAAAGAATTACTTGTTACAATCACTTCAATTTTGACTTCGTTAACTTCTGCTGGAATTCCCGCTTTTCCGATAAAAGGTTTGGCAGAAGTATTAGGTACAAATGTACCAAGTCCTGCAGTTTGAAACGAACAATCCGAATAATCACCAACCTTCCCAGCACCTGCTTTAAACATTGCCTCTTGAACTTCACTCACATTTTCGGCCGGAACATACACTTCCAACTTAACTAAATTGTCATTTGCTGGAATAAAAATACGTTGCTCCATTAAATTAAGTCGATTCGCTATTTCGTGATTTACACCAAAGCGCCACACGTCAAAATTGGTGTGAATTGCATACAGTGTTATATCATTTTTGATGGCTAACAACAGGGTGCGTTCAACATAATTCTTTCCAGTAATTTGCTTCAGGCCTTTAAAGATTAACGGGTGATGGGTAATCACCAGATTACAACCTTTTGAAATCGCTTCCAATACTATTGCTTCCGTACAATCAAGCGCAACAATTATCCCTGTACAATCCAACATCACGTCTCCCGTTTGAATCCCGCAATTATCCCAAACCTCTTGGCTTTTAAGAGGTGCCAAATCTTCTAAGTACGTGACAATTTCATTTATTTTCATAATGCAATTCATGTTAGTTGCGTAAAAATACTCATTTTTTAAAGTTTGGCAATTGCTTCCTTTGTGGAAGTATTTTGGATTAAAAAAAAGAACTCCAAGCTCATTAAACAGCGTAACATAAAATTAACATGTAAATTTAAATCCTACAAAATACACGGACTTCAAATTATTGTTTTTCAGAACATTACCTGTATCCCATCCGAATTAATTTGTATTTTATAAGAATAGCGGTAACACTATATTAATATTAAGGAAACAATAGGTGAGCATATTCAGTGGAACTTTGCAAAAAAAAATAAAGTTAAATATTATGAATTACAAAACCTTGTTATTAACCTTCGGTTTATTAATTTCGTTAAACAGTAACGCTCAAAACGTACTTGTAAAAGGCAAGATTACTGACGCTAAGGATAGTTCAGCCTTTTTAGGAGCACAAGTAACTATAAAAGGAACAGAATTTAAAGTGCGTACTGACGTTGATGGGAATTATGCGATTACAGGAAATCTATCTGGAATTCATACGGTTATCTTTAAAGGAGCAGAGTTTGAAGATCAGAAAATTGAAAACATTGACTTTTCAAAAGACCTTCCTATCATTTTGAATGTTGCATTGGTCGCTAAAGTCAATTCTATTGCACCTGTTGAAATTAAAGGTAAGACAAAAAAAACAGGAAATACGGGGCTTGTAAATGAACAAAAGAACAGTGCAGCAGTGGTTGACGGCACTTCTTCAGAAGCAATTAAAAAAACACCTGACGCACGAACGAATGATGTATTAAAACGTATTAGCGGTGCAAGTATTCAAGACAACAAATTTGTGATTATTCGTGGATTAAACGACCGTTACAATGCAGCATACATCAATGGTGCACCGTTGCCAAGTTCTGAAAGTGACCGTAAGGCATTTTCATTTGACGTTTTTGCCAGTAATATGTTAGAAAATTTGCTAATCACCAAAACCGCAACCCCTGATTTACCTGGAGAATTTGCTGGAGGTGTTATAAACATTAATACAAAATCAATAGTAGATAGCAATTTCCAATCTTTTACAATTGGTACTTCTTACCACACGCTTTCTACATTTAATGATTTTAAAACATACGATGGAGGAAAATACGATGCTTTAGGATTGAATACTAAATCGAGAAATATTCCAAATGGATTACCAACCACGCAAGAGTTTACTTTATTGAATTCATCCGAAAAAGCTGACAATGCAAAACTAATGACACCAGGATGGGGATTACAAAACAGAATGGCCTTACCCGCATTAAACCTTCAATATTCTGTTGGTAAAAACTTCAAAATAAAGAACCAATCGCTGAGTACAATTTTTGCTTACGCATACCAAAACAGTAACACAATCGCGCTCACTACCAGAAATGAGTTTGAAGAGCAAGCGGAAGGGATTGTTCAAAAAAGCACATTACAAGATAGTGTTTTCACGCAATCGATTCTAAATACAGGAATGTTAAACTTTATGTACACCATAAATCCTAAAAATAAAATTGCTTTCAAAAACTTACTAAGTTTAAGTGCAGATGATAAAGTAAACGTTAGAAAGGGTGTACGTGAAATGGATAGTGATCCTAGACAATGGGAAAAATCATCTAACCGTTGGTTTACACAAAACATGCTTTACAGCGGACAATTACTTGGAAATCATACTATAAAAGGTACAAAAATGCAATTGAACTGGGTTGCTGGTTACAACAACGTTAACAGAGTTGTACCAGGAATGAGAAGAGTTGTTTACCAAAAAAGTTCTCTTTTAGAAAACGATACAGTAGAAGAATATGTTGCTGTGGTACAAAACAATGGAACAATTCCAACTGCTGCAGGAAACATGTTTTGGTCAACCATGCAAGAACAAATTTCGAGCGCTCAAGTTGAGTTGGTTCTGCCAATTGAAGGTGAAAACTACAAGTCTCGTCTTAAATTTGGAGCAATGACTCAATACCGTGACCGTAACTTCACCGCACGTAATTTTGGTTTCTCACGTTTTAAGAAAACAGGCGTTACTTTCGATAATTCATTGCTTTTACTTCCTGAAGAAGATATATTCACAGCAGACCATTTAGGTCTAATGGAAAACGGTTTAGGTGGATTTAAATTAGAAGAATCTACAAAAGTAAGTGATAGCTATACTGCTGGATCATTCCTTAATGCTGGATTTGCTTTTTATGACATCAAATTAAAAGAAAAGTTCAGATTGGTGGGTGGCTTACGTGCTGAATCGTATAATCAAAAATTGAAATATACTGAGGCTGGTTCAAACATTAACAGAACAATAGATTCTACCGTTTTAGATCTTTTACCTAGTGCCAACTTCATCTATTCTCCTACCAAGAAGATTAACATTAGAGCAAGTTACTACAACACTGTTTCTCGACCAGAATTTAGAGAATTAGCTCCCTTCGCGTTTTACAATTTCCAATTGGATAATATCTTATCAGGAAGTACAACATTAAAGCGTGCAAAAATTAATAATTTCGATCTTCGTTTTGAATATTTTCCAGGTTCAGGTCAAATTATCACCGTTTCAACATTCTATAAGAAATTCACAAATCCGATTGAACTTATTAGCCGTGCTGGTGTTTCAGGAGCAGCAGAATTATATTATGCTAACGTTCCAACGGCAGAAAACTACGGTTTAGAGTTTGAATACCGTGTGAAATTAAATATCTTTAATAAAAAGACCAAGAACCTTTTCTTAAATGGTGCAACTATATATACAAATCTTGCTTTAATTAGATCGAAGGTTGACACCCGTGCCATTATCGGTGCAGAAGGCGACAGTCGTCCGCTTCAAGGTCAATCTCCATATATTGTTAATGCAGGATTAAATTATGATTTAGGTGAAACAGGTTGGTCGGCAAACACAAGTTACAATATAGTTGGTGCACGTATTTTCAGTGTAGGTAACGTTCAAGAACCAAGTGTTTGGGAAAAAGCAAGAAGTGTACTTGACTTTCAAATTGCTAAGAAATTTAAAAGCAATTTAGAAATCAAATTTAACGTTCGCGATTTACTTGCACAAGATTTGATTTTCTACCAAGACTTAAACAAAAACATGAAATTTGATGCCGGTACAGACAACGAATGGCAAGTTACAAAATTTGGTCAAACCGTATCATTTAGCATCGGTTATACATTTTAACTTATCCGCAATTCCGTATCCAGCACGATAACGGATCAATTAAGCAAGGCTGATTCTTTTAGAGTCAGCCTTTTTTCATGCACAGTGTTTTCACGACGCTGCGACGTAAGGTAAATTTCAAGTTAAGAAATGATGCGATATTTTGTTATTTCTTCATTTACAATTAACAAACATGTAAACTTATGCTAAAACCTTAGCCAAATAAACTGCCTTACTTTGCATCATAAAATTTATACAGAAATGAAAAAGATTTACATTAGCTTAACAGCATTAACAATGAGTTTAACTGCTACAGCGCAAACATTTTGGACAGCTACATCTTACAAAGGAGCATTCCCAGTAACCGATAACACAGCGGCTACGAACTGGGCAAACGGTTGGTCAAACTTTGATCCAGAAAACACAAATTATCCTGTAACAACAGTAACTGCATCTGCGGATATTACAACAAACACAACATGGAGTGGGGTTGTTTTGTTACAAAACAAAATCTATGTTAAGAACAATGCAACTTTAACAATTGCACCTGGAACTATAGTAAGAGGTGATTTAGCTACTCAAGGTACTTTGATTATCACGAAAGGTGCAAAATTAATGGCACAAGGAACAGAAGCAAGTCCAATCGTTTTCACATCTAACGAAACTGTAGGTAACAGAGCAGAAGGTGATTGGGGTGGTGTTGTATTACTTGGTAAAGGTATTAATAACCAACCTGGAGGAATAGCAAACATCGAAGGTATTGCACCAACTCCTGATACTGAGCATGGTGGTACAGACAATACTGACAATTCTGGTGTCTTAACGTATGTCCGTATCGAATTTGCAGGAATCGCTTTACAACCAAACAAAGAAATCAACGGGATAACTTTTGGTTCTGTAGGTAAAGGTACAACGATCGATAATATTCAGGTTTCATTTTCAGGAGATGATTCTTTTGAATTTTTTGGAGGAGCTGTTGATTGTAAGCACCTTATCGCATACCGTGGTTTGGATGATGATTTTGATACAGATTTCGGATACATCGGTCGTGTTCAATTTGGTTTAGCTATTCGTGATTTAAACTTATCTGATGCTATCGGTGATTCGAATGGTTTTGAATCGGATAATGATGCTACAGGTTCAGCTGCATTGCCTTTAACTGCTCCAATTTTCTCTAACATTACGTTAGTAGGTGCAAAAGGTAATGGATCAATTGTTCTTCCAGTTGGAGAAAAATTTGAAAAAGCATTTAGAATTCGTAGAAACAGTGCATTGTCAATTCACAATTCTATTGCAACAGGTTGGGAGAAAGGACTTTCACTTGAAGGTGCATCAACTGAAAACAACTTTACTGGAGATACTTCTAAATTTGCAAACAATTTACTCGTGAATATGAGTGGGACGAACCTAGTAACGGCAACACCAGTTATTTATGCAAACTTCTTCACACCAGATATGAATGATTCAACGCAAACAATTGCAAATGTCAATTGGGTAAACATATTCGTAGGTTTAGGATCTGTTCCTGATGCTCGTTTGAATTCAACTTCTGTTGCAGCTACTGGAGCTTCATTTCCAGTTGGGATTTTCACTGGCGGATTTGTAGGATTAAATGACGCAAGCGCTATCGAAAATTTAGAAATCTACCCTAACCCTACTTCAACTGAATTGAACGTTAACTTTTCATCAACTGAAAACAACAACACAATTTCAGTAATGGAATTATCTGGTAAAACAGTTATCTCTGAAATGAATGCAGGTGGATTAACAAAATTGAATGTTGCAAATTTAGCAGCTGGAACGTATATTCTTTCTATCTCAAACAACACAACAATTACAAAGAAACTATTCGTAGTAGCACGTTAATTCGTGCTAATATGAATGCCATTTAAATAACCTATCAAGGAAAGCCATCCGTCAAATGACGGATGGCTTTTTTGATTCCAATATATTCGTAAAGGATAAGCTAATTTCTATTAAGTCGTTTATATAAAATATAGCCTAACTATAAAAACAATGGATGGGACTAACAGCACAAGCTCAAAATACAAGCGGACAATGGCAAACATAAAAAAAAGCGCGTTCACTCTACTATTAATTTACAACTTGTCGCGTAACAAACAATCGATATCGATTTGAATACGTTTCTTTGTAAAAAAACATAAAATAATGCAATCCATTTACAAGCCATTTCTTTCCCTGTTATGTATTTTTTCCTTTTCATTTTATTCCTTTACACAGGTAACAACGGCAGAGATTCGTGGAATACTATCAGACACTACAACGCATAAAATTAATCAAGTTCAACTGATCGCAATACATATTCCTACTGGAACAATTTATTCCGCAGTTTCATTTGAAGATGGTACTTTCGTTTTCCCGAATTTAAGAACTGGTGGTCCATATTTGGTTGAATTAAAGCAAGCTTCTGGAAAAACACAACAATTAAATGACATTTTTTTGGGTTTGGATGAAGTAAAAATAATCAATTTTGAAGTCAACACCTTGCAAGAACTGCAAGATGTTCAAGTTGTTGCGAAAAGAACAAATGCAGACAATAAAAAAGGAGGAACAGGCAAAACTATTGATAAACAAACGATAGAAAATTTACCGAGTTTAAATCGCAGTCTTTCTGACGTCACAAAATTAACACCGCAAAGTGCAGGAAATTCATTTGGTGGGAGTAATTACAGGTTCAACAACTTAAACATTGATGGCACCGGTGCAAACGATGCATTTGGTTTTCAAGAAGCAGCTTCTGGAGCAGGTGGATCTACAGCTTCTGGAACACCAGGATCTTTAGCAAAAACTCAACCGATCAGTTTGGATGCCATAGAACAATTACAAGTAAATATTTCTCCTTATGATGTTCGACTAGGTAATTTTACTGGCGCATCGATCAATGCAGTTACCAGAAGTGGTATAAATGCAACAGAAGCAAGTGTATATTTTTTCCATAGAAATCAATATACAATAGGAAGAAGTATCGATACTGAACATTCCCGCTTATCGAAATACAGCGACCTTCAATCAGGATTTAGAATTGGAGGTGCGCTCAAAAAAGACAAACTTTTCTATTTTTTCAATGCAGAATTTACCAATAGAATTGAATCTGTTGGAAATGCTCCTGGTTCTTCCACTAGTAATTTTAACCTTAGCGAAATTCAAGCCCTAAAAGACACTATTTTAAAAAAATACAATTATGATCCTGGAACCATCTTAAATTCAACAATTCAAAACGGGAGTTATAAGATCTTCACGCGCTTTGATTGGAATATAAATGCAAAAAATCAGGCTTTGGTTCGCGTAAATTTTGTTGATGGTTATGCCGAAAATCTAGAAAGAACACCTACTATCTTGAATTTTGGAAGTCAAGGATTTACACATTCGAGTAAAAGTTTCAATGTTGTTGGTGAATTAAAAACGAAAATTTCCAACCAATGGAATAACAAACTGATTTTAGGCATTGGAAGTGTACAAGATAAAAGAGATCCTGTTGGTTCTACAATTTTTCCACACCTTGAAATTACAAACAATACTTCAAACATTATTTTCGTTGGAACGTATAGAGAATCCGCCATTTTCCAGATGAAGCAAAGAAATTTTGAAATAACAAACAACTTAGTATTTAATAGAAATAAACATACTTTGACCCTTGGAACGCATATCGAAGCTTTTCAATTCAATTATCATTTTGTAACACCATATAGCGGAAGATGGGCTTATAGAAGCATTGCTGATTTTTATGCCAATGAACCCTCTCGTATACGTGGTACCTATAACTTGCAAAACGATGATTATAACTTCAACTATGACAATCCATCGTCAACATTTAAGGCAATTTTACCTTCTGTCTATGCACAGCATGATTTAAAATTAAGTAATCGTTTTAAAGTAACATATGGTTTACGTTTAGAAGCTACTATTTTTCCAGATAATCCAGACTTAATTAATGATTTTCAAAACACCCCAAAATTTGCAGAGGTTAGATCGGGTGTAAAAAATCAAATAAACGTGTCTCCTAGAGTTGGTTTCACCTATGACTTACTTGGAAACGAATCAATTAAAATAAGAGGAGGAAGTGGAATTTTTGTAGGAAGAATGCCCTTTGCTTGGATGGCTTATTCACACATATACAACGGGAGCAAATATGGAAATGTTGATTATAGACCATCCGCGAATAAAGTTGTGCCCTTAATTACCGAAAACTTTTCAGCATTATCACAAGTGGCTGCCGCAGAAACAGGTGCGGTTCAGCCTACACTAAATGAAATTAATATTATTGATAAAAACTTTAAGCTTCCTCAAGTATGGCGCAGCAATTTAGGTGTTGATTTCAAAACTAAAAATAACTATTTGTTCACTTTAGAAGGCCTTTATAGTAAAACAATCGCTGATGTATTGTTTCAAACCATAAATGCAAAAGACTCTACTGTAGCGCTTCAAGGCGCAGATAATCGACCTGTGCATGCTTCAACGAGCACAATAGGGAAAGAAAACCCCAGTTATACTAATGTATTTAATTTAAGCAATACAAATAAAGGCTATAGATACAGTATTTCGTTGAGCGCGTCGAAAGAATTTAAATTTGGTTTAACTATTTTCACAGCATATAATTTTGGTGTTTCAAAAGACATAATGAATGGTGTGAGAGTCTCTCCGCAAGCCAATTGGGAATGGAATCAAACCATCTTGGCAAATGATCCTAAACTAAGTTATTCCAACTTTGATATTCGTCACAGAACAATTACCAATGTTAGCTATGCTGTAAAATGGAAAAAAATTGTTCAGAAATCATTAATTAGCCTAGTATTTAACGGTCAAAGTGGGAATCCATTCAGTTATGTTTACTCTGGAGATTTGAATCGTGATGGATCACCAAACAATGATTTATTATACGTTCCTAACACATCTTCAGAAATTAACTTAGTAGACATCAAAGATGCTGGTGGTAATTTAATCACAAGTGCTGCGCAACAATGGGAAAACCTAGATAGCTACATTTCTGGAAATAAATATTTGAATTCACGAAGAGGAAAGTATACCGAAAGAAACGAAGCTAGAACACCTTGGAATTATCAAATGGATATTCGATTAACAAATCAATTTAAGTTAGGTAAAAAAGGAAAACAAAATATTCAAGTAATGATTGATATTATCAATTTCACCAATTTACTAAACAAAAATTGGGGCCGACAGTTGTTTGTTTCAAATACAACAAATGCAGGATATTCTGCAATAACTGTAAAATCGATTAACGGATCAGGAGTTGCTACTTATAATTTCAACAACCCAACCTTAACTCCTTGGCAAGCCGATCCAATTGCTTCAAGATGGCAACTGCAATTAGGCGTTCGCTATAATTTCTAAGCGTTTTCTGATGGCTTTTTTACTTTTAAATCTATAAAACAACAAGTAGAGCACCATGAAAATAACAGATGCAATTAATATAACGAGTGCAACATACAAGTGAGCAATCGCAAACATCAAAAAAGCTTGTTCATATGTTTTGAGTGCCACAAAATAGTGTGAAATAAAATTCAAGAACTCGAGTTTAATCAATATCAAAACACAGAGCAATCCATAAAAGATAATGCATGAATAGAAGCGTGTAAACCATCCATGATACTTGCTAAAGATGAAGCGAACGCCAAGCAGAAGTATTCTAAGATAAGTAATCCAAATGAAGGTTATGAGCAAGTTTAGCATATTATTTTAGTCTATACCCAGAAAAGTAATGATAAATTCAAGTAACAAAAAAAATACTACTATAATTATTGCAAAAAACAAGATGTATATTGGTAAATACGATAGTACTAACTTAACAAATTCTTTGATTTTGCTATCCAACTAATGAACGATTTAGTAACTATTATGGCTTCCCAAAATAGTGGGTATAACCTAAAGAAATATAGAGGTAACTAGTTCCCCGCTTGTAATCAGATGGTTCAAAACCACCTGCTGTAGGAGAACAAATTCGATCTGGAGTCATCGCAAACGAATGAAAAGAATACCCAAAAGTAAAGCGAAAGGACGAAATCTCATCTGCCATTAACACTAAACTTGCTGTGGGTTGTATAAAAACTGATTCTATTCCTTTTTTCTTGACTCCAGTCGACGTGCATAAACTAGAATTGAAAAATGCTTGAGAATATCCTGTTCGCAGTGTAAAACTTGTTCCAACCGTTTCTGTATGATGTTTTTCATGTCCAATTTCTAAAAACCCACTTGCCACTTGCATGTTTCCTCTAACTGGCGTTGGCACTTTAAATTCATTAATCACAAAGTAAGAATACTGCCCACCAATACCGAGCACCCATTGATCTAAATACCTATATTTTACTGACACCCCTCCGCCGCCTAAACCTTGTACCCAAGTTTTAAACAAGCTATTACCCGAAGAAACGGGTAAATTAAACTCTCCACCCACAAGAATTTTACCCAATTTTACTTGTGAAAAACTACTTTTGGCAGTTATAAGAAAAGCAATAGAACATATAAGGTGAAAAATATTATTTCTTTTCATGAGTCAAAAATAACAATTGTATTGGTAGTTAACTTAATTCCATGAACTATATTTGAAAGTTGCTAAAAGATTCAATTAAAAACTTGCAATGAAAGGCATAAAAACTTCGTAACGACAAACAAAGAATGGAAAAAATATTGCTTAAAGATTTAGCGCAATTCGCAAACCTTGAATTACTCGCCAAACAAGTGGTTGAAGGTTTCATTACTGGTTTGCATAAAAGTCCATTTCATGGTTTTTCAGTAGAATTTGCCGAACATCGCTTGTACAACAAAGGTGAATCTACCCGGCATATTGATTGGAAACTTTTTGCACGCAGTGAAAAATTATTCACCAAAAAATATGAAGAGGAAACAAATTTGCGTTGTCAGTTAGTAATCGACACCAGTTCATCGATGTTTTTTCCAGCACAAGAAGAATACAATAAATTGCGTTTTTCAATATATGCCGCTGCTTCAGTAATTGAACTACAAAAACGTCAAAGAGACGCTGTAGGCTTAACCTTGTTTACCAATCAAATAAACCTACAAACACCTGCCAAATCATCCATGGCGCATCATCAATATTTGTTTTCTGAATTGGAAAAACATTTACATGCACACAACAAAGAAGAAAAACGAGAAAGTAATTATGTGCAAGTATTACATGATGTAGCAGAATTGATTCATAAACGAAGTTTGGTCATTATTTTCTCCGATCTATTAGGTGACCCCTCACATTTAGATGAATTTTTTAATGCCGTTGAGCACCTTAAATACAATAAACACGAAGTAATTCTATTTCATGTTGTTGACAACAAGTATGAAGTTAATTTTGAATTGGATAATCGCCCACATACTTTAGTTGACATGGAAACAGGGGAAGAAATCAAACTTCAACCTGCACAGTTCAAAGAAACTTATCAAAAGGCCATATCGAGCTATTTCAAATCCATTGAAGATAAGTGCATTTTGTTTGGAATAGATTTCACGCCAGTTGACATAAATGAGGGAGTTGAACAACTTTTGTTAAAATTTCTACTAAAGCGGCAAAAGCTTAAATAATTTAATTTTTCAAGTATTTTTCACAGAAGTTGTTAAAATTAAAACAAAACAGTATATTTGTTGAATTAAATTAACTACTAGACATGGATACAATAGGAAAATTAACTGAAGAAATCATACATAGAAGTCCTTTTTTGAAAGAGGCCCTAAATGAAAATCTTATTAATGTTTCCTCTCTGGCGCGAAAAATTAAGCCAGAAATTGAAGAAATCACTAGAAAAGAAGTGAAAGAAGGGGCAATAATCATGGCTATAAAACGTATGGAGCCAGGGAGATACCATCAAATAAATTTAAAGATTCGCAACACAATGGGCGAACTCGGAGATTTTTTGATACGTAGTAACCTAGAAGATTACACTTTTGAAAATTCTGACACGTTAGGTATTAAACAACTTGAGTTAATGGATTTGTTGTCCAAACAAAAGGATGCATTTTACACCATTGCGCGTGGAGTTACAGAAACAGTATTAATAATAAACGAAACCTTTAGAGAGGATATTAAACGTGTTTTTGAAGGAGAAAAAGTAATTCTTCACTCCATTAATCTGGCTTCAGTAACAATCAAACTACCCGAAATTACGACCGAAATAAGTGGTGTTTATTACTTTATCCTAAAGCATTTGGCTTGGGAAGGTATCAATATTATTGAAATTGTTTCTACAGCGAATGAATTTAGTATTGTTGTGAAACAGGAAGACGTTGAAAAAGCTTTTAAAGTGCTTATAAACTTGAAAATGGACAACAACTAGGACTAGTATTTAAAATCTTCAACTCTTCGTTATTTCAAATACTTAGCGCAAGCGATCTCACCGAAGGTAATTTAAACTGCTCATTAAAAAGGGTTAACTCGCATTTAAAATTTTAAAAATGCCTCCATTTGAAAATTTTAAACACCAGACCAACCATACAACAGAAAATAAAATTATAGTTTCTCGTTATCTCAAATACTTAGCGCAAGCGATCTCACCGAAGGTAATTTAAACTGCTCATTAACAATAAAACTTGAATAGAAATAATTAAGCTGCTTCGTGTGTTTCTGGCATTTTACAAACTTCGTCAGGTTTAGCACCGCACATTCCACAGCCCCCACCTTCTTCTTTCAACATCGGGTTATTCGAAGCACATGTCCCTGAGAAGGTTCCCCCTTTTTTTGCCCACAATTTAATTGCAATGCCTCCAACTGCTAGGGCCAATAATATGATAGTAATGAGTATCAGTTTCATCGTTGTATTCTGTTTTAGTGACGTAAAAGTAAAGTAAAATAGCAAAAAATCGTTCGTCTATTTTAAAATAAAAGTTAAATCGGATATCAATTCTTAATTAACCTTCCCTCATCCTTTTCATCCTTTGTTATACTTAACGGATTACCGGTATAAAAAATATTTCCTCTTGTAGTTAAGAATGCGTTTAAACTACACCCATTTACGTTAATATATGCGTCACCTTGCGAAGTATTAATGCATTCCATGAAATTAGCCACTACGAGTTGAGATGCATCAAAATAACAATTCGATCCGATTCCTAAATATGCGTTTGTCACATTTCCGGATACATAATAATTTGACGCCCCTGCATTTGCTGCAATGTTTAAATAGGCAGTGTTTACATCTAAATACATTGTACCATTGCCAATTCGTGCCCTAACTGTAAGTGAATCCAAATTCAATTTATCACTTGTTAAATCTTCGGATCCTTGAAAATCGAGAAACGACAAGTTTGTAAAAAATACATCGACTTCAATTTCAGTGTTCATTTTTCTTAAAAAACTACACTTATTCAAATTGGACAAAACAAGCCAATTCGTTTTACGCTGATCTGTCTGAATAAAATTCAATAGGTTCTTGCCCGCTGTAATCACTACCTTGTTCTCCGAACTTGGTATGAGATGAACCTTTAGCTTCGAACTTATTAGTAGTGAATCGAAACTGTTTAAATAAACAACTCTAGTTTCTAAAGCTCCGGCAGATTTATAACACTTTCTATTCTCTGGCTTTTTACACGAAGCAAAACAAATTAACCCTAAGAAAATTAGTGAAAAATTGCACCTATACACAACTTTCATGAATTGTTGACACCAAGAAATAGTAGTAAAATTTGAAAGTTTCAACATCATCGTTTCTTCTTTTTTAATATTGAATATCCTAAACCAAATTCAATGTAGTCTGCACGACCCCAATTTGCCTTCACATTGAAATTCATCACAAACTTATCATTCAAGTAATAACGAACGCCAAAACGGGTATACACTTTGCCAATTGGCACATATTTATCTCGCACATAATACCCAAAGCCTAGCATTACGTGTAATCGATCAATTGGCAAAACGTATCCGCCATATAAACCTATTTGCACTACATCAAGTTGCGTTTTCTCGACCGACAACGAATAGTCATAAATCGAATTATTTGCAATAATATCACAACTCA
>JAYSRU010000035.1:0-6304 GCA_043720875.1 Crocinitomicaceae bacterium | reverse complement strand
ATTTTGAGTTAATACCCAATGCTCAATTCGTTGTGGCGAACTCAAGCGGTTGTGCACCATTTACAGTGGTTTTTGATAATAATTCTACCGTCAATGATACGTATTTATGGGATTTTGGAAACGGTGATACTACTTCATTAATATTTAATCCAACGGTCATTTATAATGTTCCAGGGTCATACTTAGTAAACTTGTACGTAACGGATGGTATTTGTTTGTTGACCGATACTGCGCAAATTACAATTAATGTGAGTCCTACAGTTCAAGTAAATGCAGGTTTAGATGTGGTGTTATGTAGTCCGACAAATGTAATTCTTTCTGCCAATAGTTTTGGAACGGCAACGAATTTCACTTGGTCTACATCGCCAACGTTTGTTCCGGTTTTAAATCCAAATCCGCTGGATAGTGTAATTACAGTAAATCCGATTGTTACCACAACTTACTATGTTTTTGTGGGAGACAGCAATTGCAACGCCATAGATTCGGTTACCATTATTTTGGCAGTTGATGCGATCACGCTAACTGGATTAGATACCATTTGTATCGGGCAAACGAATGTTTTGACAGCTGTTAATTCGAGCGCATTGGGCGTTGTTTCCTACGATTGGTCTCCTAATGCTTCTGTTGTTTCTGGTGATGGCACAGCGGCGATTACAACCAATTTAGTGAGTTCACAATGGATATATTGCACAACTATGCTCTCGAATGGATGCACCATTTTGGATAGTATTTATGTCGGCGTACAAACGTTGAATCCAGCGTTGTTTAATGCCACTGCGTCAGAATATGAAGTTCCGGAAGGACAAACCGTTACCTTGTTTTCAACGCCTGCAGGTTATTCTTATGCATGGACTCCAACGCCAGGTGTAGCGAATCCAACGCAACAAAATACGGAGGCCACAGTTAACCAAACCACAACCTATACCGTTACCTTTACGAGCGGTGCATGTCAAGTTCAGAAAAGTGTACTGATAAAAACCTATCCTTTTGTGTGTGGAAGTCCTTATTTCTTTATTCCAAATGCATTCTCACCAAATGGTGATGGCGAAAACGACCTCTTACGGGTACGCGGCTTGATCGTTAAAGAATTACTCTTACGTGTGTTTGACCGTTGGGGAGAATTAGTTTTTGAAACAACCGATCGCGACGGAACTTGGGATGGCACCTACAAAGGGAAAAAGTTAGATCCTGATGTCTACGATTATTATTTGAAAGTTACCTGTATCGATGAACAAGTATCCATTGTAAAAGGAAACATTACGTTGATTAGGTAATTGCTTATTTCTTCACAAAAACATAAATAGTTTTGTAGCCCAAATTGCGCAGTAAACTCTCCATTACCGCTTTGCCTTTCTTTTCTGCGCGTGCTAAAATCTTATGTTTTGCTGCACGTTCTTCAATTTTATTTTTTCCTTTCAAGGTTAATTGTCGCACTTCTTCATTGCTCCATTTTCCTTTTTCTCGGAATACTTTTACGTCACTAGGATTTACAATGACGTCCAACAATTTCACCGCTGGTAAATTCATGTAAATGGTATCGCCGTGGGCACGAATATCTTTCGGGTTAATTTCTTTCAAATCCATCCCAACACGAATTTTTCCTTTTACTACTAACGTCAATTTTTTGTGGTTTGGGTCCAAAGAAGGGTTTTCCCAAAGCGCCACAACAATATTCTTATCTTCTTTTTTAAATTCATTCACGACAACTTCATCTTCTGAGGTGATGCTCGTGAATTCTGCTAGTTCACGCACGTGTTGCACGATTAACGGTGTTTGATCAATCGTTAATGGTTTTGTTTTAAACCAATCACCAAATTTCGGAATGACATCGATTTGTTGTAATCCCAAAATCCCCAAGAAAATGAGCAAGGCAGTGGCTCCAATAATCAAGTATTTATTACTCTTGCTCTTTCGAACAAGGTGATTGTTGATGAATACAGGATTAATCTTTATTTCAGGTTTCTTATCAGACATTACTTATCCTTTTAGGGGTTCAAAATTCAAAACTACTTCCTTGAATCCCAATTGTTTTAAATAGTTGGTCAGAAATAAACGTGTATTTTCTTGCGCTTGTTTTAAGATGCCAGATTTTGAGACGGTGTTTTTTATGCTTTTCTCACCTTGCGCTAATAATGCATTTTTCTCTTCGTTCGAAAATTCTGAACGAAAACCGTCACTAATACTCGCTTCTTGTTTCATCTCATCTGGTGGAATATTGAGGCTTAATATTTTTGCAGCGGGTAAATCTATGGTGACCTTATCGCCGTCAATCACGATACTTTTATCCCCAATTTTTTCTAAATCAATTCCTGCTTTTACATAAGCGTTTACGGAAAATATTATTTTTCGATCACCATACTTGTACCAAGAACCTACGTCATTTGCAGAAACTACTTTAGTAAAAACGTATTCTACCGTAGCTAATTCCCCCATTTCTCTTAGGTTAAAAACCTTCGCGTTAATGGCCTTGTCTTCCGAACAAGAATAAGCTAGAAAAAGCAATGTGGTAATTAAAAATAGTTTCATCTCGTAAAAATAACGATTTCCTTGGAAATTAAGCTTAAGTTAATTTGTGAGAGACCATTGCATCGGTCTTTTTATTTATCTTTACAGTCTAAAAAATAAAAAATTGGCAATTAAAATTAAATTCGGAACAGACGGCTGGAGAGCCATAATCGCAGAAGATTTTACGGTTGAAAACGTAGCACGCGTTTCGGAAGCGACAGCGCTTTGGGTAAAAGAAAATTTTGAAACTCCCTCAATTGTGGTGGGTCATGATTGTCGTTTTGCAGGTGAATTATTTACTGAAACCGCGATCAAAGTTTTTCTTGCGCATGGCATCAAGGTTTTTGCAGCCAAAGGCTTTGTTTCCACACCAATGATTTCGTTGGCAGCTGAACGCTTATCTTGTTCGTTGGGCGTAATCATAACGGCCTCGCACAATCCACCAAGTTATAACGGTTTCAAACTTAAAGCGCATTATGGCGGACCTCTTTCTCCAGAAAAAGTGCAAGAAATTGAAGATATAATTGCAGACAAATCTACCACGGATTTAACTATTGCTTTTTCGGAAACTTCAAATGATTTCAAATGGGTCGATTTAGAAACGATGTACGTGGATCATGTACGTGCTAATTTCGACATTGATGCAATTGAAAAAGCTGGATTTAATCTTGTTTACGATGCAATGTATGGCTCGGGTCAAAATGTATTGAAACGCGTTTTGCCAAACATTACTTTTTTACATTGTGAGCATAATCCATCGTTTATGGGCCAAGCTCCTGAACCGATTGCGAAGAACTTGGGCGAATTGGAAGCCTTGTTGAAATCGAACGGAACATTTGATGGTGCCTTGGTTACAGATGGCGACGCAGATCGCATTGGCTTATACAATGGGAAAGGATTATTCATTGATTCGCACCACATCATTTTGTTGTTGATTCATTATTTGGTACATTATAAAGGTCAGACAGGAAAGGTAGTTACTGCATTTAGCGCGACTCCTAAGGTTGAAAAAATGTGTAAGCATTACGGTTTAGCGCACGAAACGGTGAAAATCGGATTCAAATATATTGCTGGTATGATGGTGGAACAAGATGTTCTACTTGGCGGTGAAGAGTCGGGAGGAATCGCAATTAAAGGGCATATTCCAGAACGTGATGGTATTTGGATGGGCTTAGTGATTTGGGAATTCATGGCTAAGTCGGGCAAAACATTAGACGAATTAATAGACGAAGTGTATGCGATTGTTGGTGGATTTCAATTTGAAAGAAATGATTTGCATTTGAGTGAAGAGCTTAAAAATTCAACCGTGGCGAAATGCAAAAACGGTGAATTCGCAAATTTTGGTGAATACGAAGTACAACGGGTTGAAACAATTGACGGTTGGAAGTATTTTTTCGACGATAACCGTTGGATGATGATTCGTGCGTCGGGTACTGAGCCCGTATTGCGTACGTATGCCGAAGCACCGACGTTAGACGAAGTTCGTGTAATATTAGCAGCAACTGAAAAAGCTATTTTAGCATAATCAAACACACTTAATTTTGGCAGGATCTAGTTACGGTACATTATTTAAATTACACACTTTTGGTGAGTCTCATGGCGTTTCCATTGGTGGCGTTATTGATGGTTGTCCCGCTGGTTTTGTAATTGATTTTGCTAAAATTCAAGACGAATTAAACAGACGTAAACCTGGGCAGTCGCAATACACAACGCCAAGAAATGAAGCGGATGAGGTAGAGTTTTTATCAGGTATTTTTGAAGGAAAAACTACAGGTACGCCCATTGGTTTTCAAATTCGCAACAAGAATCAAGAAAGTAAAGATTACGCGAATCTAAAAGATGTGTACAGACCAAGTCACGCCGATTTTACCTTTCAACAAAAGTTTGGAATTAGAGACCATAGGGGAGGAGGTCGTGCAAGTGCAAGAGAAACTGCTTCTCGCGTGGTGGCTGGAGCATTAGCGCAACAAATATTAGCTGCAAAAGGAATTTTATTCACCGCTTTTGTGGATCAAATAGGATCCATTACTACAACTGATCAAACGATGGAAGGAATCACCAAGGCCTTGGTGGATGCATCATTGGTGCGCTGTCCGTTTCCTACAATTTCTGCGCAAATGGAGAAATTGGTGGATGAAGTTCGTTTAGAAGGCGATACAATTGGCGGCGTGGTTCAAATCAATATTACAGGAGTTCCGGTTGGTTTAGGTGAACCCGTTTTTGACAAGTTACATGCCGAATTAGGAAAAGCATTTTTATCCATTAATGCAGTAAAAGCGGTTAGTTTTGGACTTGGCTTTGACAGTGTGAAACTGAAAGGTTCTCAACACAATGATGCATTTAGTGAAGGAGGAAAAACGATTACCAACAATAGCGGTGGCATTCAAGGTGGCATTTCTAATGGTATGCCGATTCAAGCGAGAATTGCCTTTAAACCTGTTGCATCTATTTCTAAGCAACAAGATACCATTACAACGGATAATCAAAAGACAACATTAGTGGTGGAAGGCAGACATGATTCATGTGTTGTGCCACGTGCCGTGCCGATAGTAGAAGCGATGGCGGCAATCGTTGTCTTAGATTTTTACCTGCGCCAAAAAGCAAATCAATTTTAACGTAACCCATAATTTCAATGAAAATCACTATTTCTACGCTCTTTGTCTTGTCAATTATTTTTTCGGGTTCAGCCAACAAGGGCAAAGGCGATTGGTGGTTCACGAAAAAGGCTAGAAAAAGTTCAGTGAAATCGGCATATAAAGCTGGATTGACAGACACGATGATCAAGACATCGAGTGCTACCATGTTTTTGTTTAAAACAAAAAAATACGATGCTGCAAAACCTACCATGATTTTGATTCATGGAATGGGGATAAACGGAACAACACAATGGAATGAGCAAATGCTTGATTTTTCCAAAAAGTACAACTTAATTGTTCCAGATTTGGCAGGGTACGACAAGAGTTTGCAAGATGCGGTAGATTATTCGCCGGATACACAGGCTCAAAATATTTATGAAGCAGTAATGAAATGCAACATGGGGGAAAAGTTTCATGTTGCAGGTTTTAGTTATGGTGGATTGATCGTGGCAACGTTCAAAAAAATGTTTCCTGCTGCGGTATTGAAAGTGGCAATTTGTGATTCGCCGGTAAACTTTTTTACGCCTCGCATTGCAGATAGTATTATAAAAGTCAGAAACCTAGTGCACTTTTCAAATTTATTGTCGCCCGAAACGCCTGAAGAGGTCCATCAATTGTTTGATGCCGCTGTATCTGGAAAGAAAAAAAGAATTCCCAAATTTTTATTACGTAAAATGTGCACCCACTTTTTCTCCATTAATGCGGTAATGAAAAGAGGTCAAATGGATTTTCTTTCTGCAAATTTTGAAGCCTACATCGATTTGGATTATGACTTGAATAATGAAAACGTATTATTAGTTTGGGGAACAGAAGATGGTGCAATACCGTTTATAGTTGGCACCAGATTACATGCAAAAAACCCGAACGCAGTGTGGCATCCAATCGTTGGCGCAAAGCACGATGCGTCTATGAATTTCATCGAAGAATACAACGAAACCTTACTTGAGTTTTTTGGGAGGAAGTAATTTTAGAATTAACTATAAAATAATCAATTTGTTTTTCTTTATTGTTGCAGCACGATTAATTATCTAATCTGCCTGTTTCGGCTTAATATTGAAATGGGCTATTTAATTGGCGTCTCAATCATTTTTTCACTACATTGCAATCTAAATCTATAATACAAATCATGAAAAAATTACTTTTATTATCCCTAACTACCTGGG
>JAYSRU010000034.1:0-19278 GCA_043720875.1 Crocinitomicaceae bacterium | reverse complement strand
AAGTTCAAAGAAATCTACCGTCCGAGAATGCGTCAGTGGTTCCGTATTAATGGTCAGTTTGGCGTGGGTACAGGCGTATTGTTTTGCTACAATGATTTTAAGTTTGCCAATCATTATTCGGTTTCAAACCCCACATTGTCAGGGATGGGAATTTCGATTCAAGCAGGATTAAGATTCGAATTCGGGAAACATTTTTTTATTCAACCCGACTTACAAACCGGTTGGAATTGGCAGATGCATGTACGCACCAACCCAAACGATCGCAATTGGTACGCGAAGCATAATTACTTTTATGGTATGTTTGGAACCTATGCAGGATTCATGTTTTACATCAAAGCCAAGAAAAACGGCTGCGATAGTTGTCCGCAGTGGTAACACCACCACAAACACCTGAATTTCATAGCGTTGCATAGCTTTTTGACTTTGTAATTGGGGTGAAATTTATTTGTTACCTTAGCGTCGCAATTTTGACCTTAACCAAAGACGATCCGTGGCCATGATGATGCGTAACATTCTATTTCTTTTTATACTCAGCGTATCAGTAAATGTTTGGTCAGAAGACTTTCACTCCTTTAACAAACGTGTTTTCTATGCTAACACGGATTTTTCAACTTCATTAAAAGCGGAAAGAGATCTGTACAAAAGCACCAAAGATGTTTCACATTATTATAGAGCAAAATACATAGAGTCGTTTATTTATGGAAAGCAGAATGATTCGAAACGCAGACTCAAGACCCTTGTTTGGTTAGAAGACAATTGTAAAGATGAAGCCCTTTTAGCGAATGTTCAATTCCATATGGCCTATTTTTTTAAGTCTATCGGAATAGAGGAAATCGGATTGAAATATAGCCTAAAGGCCCTGAGCTCTAAAAAGATGGACCCAGCGCTTCAGTATGAAGTTTACTCACTAGTTGCTACAAGTTATTATAAATTAAAGGATTTTAAGAAAGCGGGATATTATTTCGAAAAAGCACTTCAACTATTCAATGGCAAAAACAAGCTAAACCTTGCCTCTTGCTACAATAATATTGGTCTGTGTGCTATGGAAACCAAGCAAACAATTGAAGCGGAATACAATTTTACAAAAGCAATAAACCTGCTCAATTCAGAAAGATTTTCGCAAGAAAACGCCGATTTTCTGGTACTTGTACAGGGCAATTTGGGTTCTCTCTATTTTCAAAATAAGGAATATGACAAAGCCATAGACTTGTTGGAAATTAGGACAAATGTAGCACTTGATGTCCACGATCGTAAACGCTTCAATACAGCAAATTGTTTGGAACTGCTTTGCACCTACGAACTGCTAAACGAACACGCCAAAAGAGATGTTCTCTTGCGCAAATTATATGTGTTAGCAGGTAAAGAAAGTGATTCTACTCAAGCTCCTGCCTTCACTCAAAATTTGTACGATTATTACATTTTTATCGGAGAAATTAACAAAGCAGGCAAGATCTCAAAAGAGTTATTCCAAAGAACCAAAGCACATCAATTACACCTCGACAAAAGGAATCAATCCATATTAATGTTGTTATACGATGACAAACTAGAAAACATTAAACTGCAAATTAAAGGCAACTCACTTTTAAATGGGCGAAGTCTTGCCGCCAAGGATAAAACAAATACGCTTTATTTTATTTTACTTCTAGTTATGTCAATTTCAATAACCTTAGGATATTTGGTGTACAGAAACAGAAGAAATATCCGTATAAAAGACAGTTTGATCGCCAAGCAACAACATGAAATCACGGTGAATGAAAACCTCTCACTAGAAGAAAAAAACAAATTACACCAAAATCAAATTAACTCCTTGGTACAGTTTCAAAACTTGAAATCCGCGACAGAAAAAGTGTTCTTACTAAAACTGAAGGAAATTAAGCGTACAAAAAATGTGGTTACCTCCCAAGTTGTTCAAGAATTGCAACTTATGATCAGCAATATCCTTGACATTGATAAAAAGATGGTAGCAATTGATGTTGTTGCTAGTGAAACAGACACAAACTTGAGAATTAAACTGGCTCAAAAGCACGCCAGCCTTACTGAAATAGATATCGATTTCTGTTGCCTCTTTCAAATGAAGTTATCCGCAAAGGAAATAGGCATAATTAGAGGGTTGAGCGATGTATCGATACGCGTAGTGAAGCATAAAATTAAGCATAAAATTGGATTAAACACGTATACATCGTTAAACGAATACCTGAGTAATCTTTAGTTAAAGAGGTGTTTGCGTTTTAACGCAATTATTTATTTAATTTATTGGTTATCAATAATATAATAAAACACGTTTAACGTTTTTGTCCTTAAAATTGGGTACAAATAACGAATATTAACGGAATTTGTGTAACGGAATTTGTGTTGTTCCGGTAGATTTGTAGTACATATTATAATCCACCATGAACCTACTTAAGTTATTATCAATCAATTTATTACTGTTACCTGTAATCAGTTTTTCGCAATCTCCAGGCGGCGTTTCTGCTGGACTCCAAACTTGGCTACGTGCGGATATTGGTGTTACGGGCACCACGCCTGTAACTGGTTGGGCAAATCAATTCGCTACTGGAACAACAGTATACATGAATGGTGCGCCTAATCTAAATATTGTGAGTACGGGGTACAATTACAATCCATACATCGATTTTACAGCACCAGTAGGGACCCTCAACGCGGGTGTGGCCGCTAACCGTCAATGCGTTCGATTAACTGGTTTTACTGGCCCAAATGGATTAAACTATACCAGTTTGTTTTTCGCTTTTCATTTGACCAATTTGTCACGATCCTACACACACTGCGCAACGATTGATGGTATTTCCAATGGTCCCCCACCAAATGGAAGTCTCCATGGCGGCGATAATGTTGGGTCAGCTGCTATCAAGTTGGACGGTTATGACACTGATTATGATGGTTCATCTCCCTTGGGCACTTGGGAACGAAACGGGGCATCTGTATTATCGACAGCCGCATATTTAACAACTAAACACTTGTTGTCGGCCAATCGCACAGGAGGCGTAAGCACAACATTAAACAGCTTTTTAGGTGGTCAGCAAGACAATCTACCCTTCGAGGGTCATAACAGAGATTGGCGCGGACCTGCTGCTGAAATTATTGGCTATACTACCGGTTTATCAGCGCTTAATCGACAAAAAATCGATTCTTACATGGGAATTAAATATGGTATTACTTTGGCAAAAAATTATTTAAGCACTTCTGGTGGAAATATTTTTACAGTTGCCGCTCCTTATAACAATAACATAATTGGAATTGGACGAGATGATGCAGAAGCCCTGACGCAAAGACAATCACACAATGACGATGATTTGGTACGCGTTTATTTGAATACGCTAACAGGAAGAAATTCAACCAATACAGGTTCATTCACGAGTGACATTTCTTATGTGATGACAGGAGCCAATACGGGTAGTTTATGTGCTACCGCTGCTTCCAATTTGGAAATGCCTGTTGGGTTGCCAAGTTGTACATTATACTCACGAATGGAACGCGAATGGAAAGTGCAACGCACCAACATGAATCAAAATTTTAATATGGATGTGAGAATTGCTGCTTGTGGAGCACCAGGTTCTGTAAACGTTGCACATTTGCGCCTTTTGGTAGACGATGATGGAAATTTTTCGAATGGAGGAACGCAATGTTATTATAATGGAGACGGTTCGGGTATCGTTTTTACTTATACCAATCCAACAATAACCATTTCCAACATCAATACAGCAAATCACATTGCAAATAATACAACTCGCTTTATTACCATTGCATCTATCTCTAGTTTAACACCGCTACCAATTGAGTTAATTAATTTTGATGCGACGTATGTCAACAACCGAACAGTTGACTTAACTTGGAATACGGCGTCAGAGGTAAACTGTAATTATTTTACACTTTACAAAAGCACCAATGGTATAGATTGGAGTTACTTAGCGCGTACGAATGGAAACGGAAATTCAGTTGTGGAGCAAAACTATTTGGAGGTCGATCGTGATCCAAAAAATGGCGTTAATTACTATAAGTTAGAACAAACAGACTTTGATGGCACGACAACTGAAATTGGCATTCGTTCAATTAATGTTGCGCAAGAAGACGAAATGGAAATTTATCCCAACCCATCGCATGGCGCCTTTTATGTTTCTTTCAAATCGGATTCGGAACATGAAGTGAACCTATTTGACATGACAGGAAGAAAGGTTTGGAGCGGGACAATTAACTTGAAAGGAAGTATTGAAACAAGCAATCTAACTAATGGGATGTACTTTATTCGTGTTGGTAGCGAAGAGCGCAAATTGTTGATTGAGAATGAGTAGGAAGATAGATAATTATAACGCAGACTCTTTTAAAAGGGCGTCAGATCGAATAACTATTTATTGCTTTAAACCCCCTTCTCCAACTTCACAAAACTTGTTTCACCCAATTTTATGATGCTGTCTTCAATTTCTTGAACAATTTCTTCCACATTCGTAGCAACGCAACACGTTGGTTCGCCAAAAACCACGTAGCTTGTAAACGGAACGAGTAAGCGTTCGCCTTTGGGTAAAACTTTCCCCAATCCTTTCATAAAAACGGGAACGTATTCTATGTGGGGATACATTTGAAGCAAAATGCCAATACCCTTTTTGAAATGCTGCATTTTTTCGGGCTCGCCACGAGATCCTTCTGGAAAGAGAATTAACGAATCTCCTTTTGCCAAAGCATCGCTCATCATTTTAATTGGGTTTTGTTCTCCGTTTGCGCGCGACCTTGGGATCAGAATTGCATTTACAAAAAATCGTGTAACAAAGGCCCTCATTGGAGACTGACCGAAATAATCTCCTGCAGCTACTGGATGAAATCGAGCAATTCGTTTTACCGAAATCGAAGACATTATGGCAACTGTATCTAAATGGCTGTTGTGATTGGAAACAATGATGTATTGCTTGTTTACGGCTAGTTTATCGTTGTTTACAAATTTGATTCCTACAATAATGCGCAAAAAGCCACGCATGATCACGCAATAAATTAAGCCTAGAAACAGTGTCCGCATACTATGCGTAATATAAATTATAAACAAGGTAAAAGAACACCGGGGCTGTTATCGACAGTGAGTCTATACGATCTAACAAACCTCCGTGACCCGGTATCAAGGTTCCAGTGTCTTTTAATCCGATGTCGCGTTTTACGGCAGAAACAACAACGTCTCCTACGAATCCTGAAAAGCCAACAAGGAAACTTACAATAAGCGATTCTGGAATGCTAAACGGGGTTAAGAAGCGCAATAAGCACCCAACAATTGTTGTGGTTAATATGCCTCCAATAAACCCTTCCCACGTTTTGTTTGGACTGATTTTCGGAATGATAGGATGCTTCCCAAATATTTTCCCCCAAATGAATTGAAATACGTCGTTCATTTCTGTGAGAAATACTACGTATAAAAGTAGACCCCTTCCGCCAGCGTGAAAACCAACAATTTCAGGTAGGGATAGCAAATAGGCAAGGTGACTAAGGGAAAATACAGTAAGCATGAGCTGTGTTGGCAAAACACTCATAGAGCGTCCAACCTCAGTCGTTATGCCTCGAATAACTAACATAAAGGGAATCCAGATGTACATGATAACCGGAATGAAAATGATAAAAACATTGAAATATCCTTTATAGGCCAAGTAATATTGAACGGGTATTGCCAAATAACACCAAATAATAATTCGTCGGTCTTCTTCTCGCACATTTTTGCTAATGCTCGCAATTTCTCGCAACGCAGCGAAAGAAAGTAGGGCAAAAGCAATAAACGAAACGATGGGGTGGATGACAGTTGCGGTAATAAAGAGTGCGGCCATTACCCACCAAGAATTGGTACGACTTTTTAACTCTTTTAAATCTGAGGTTGGCTTAATTTTCCCCCAAAAAAAGAACAATAAGGTGGCTGTGATAAGCGTACCAAGGATAATAAAGATGATGAAGAAAACCTCTATATTGTTTAGAAAAATGGGTGAGTTAAAAAATTTCATAAGTTATTTTAATGTTTTAATTATGCGAATGGCAGTGCTGATCGTTAGTAAAACTAGCGCAACACAAAATATGTAATTCACGTAATCGAGTGTGCTTGGCTTGACATAAAAAACGATGCTCACCACTCCAATCAGTAAGGCGCGATCACTTTTACCCATAGGTCCATCGTACCTTCTTTCTCGAGAAATCACTTTCCCCAGAACTCCAACAAATTCGTTGATTAAGGACAGAAACAAAAATGCGAGCAATAAATATAAGTTCGGATTAAAGAGCAAGAGCAGCGGAAAAAACAAACAGAAATCAGACACAACGTCTCCCAACTCATTCAGCAACTCACCACTTTTACTTTGCAAGTTATAGGTTTTTGCCATCATTCCGTCTAGTGCATTTAGCGCCATACGCAACAATAAAACAAAGGGCAAAAGCAGGAACGACAATCCATACGGGTGAATCCAAAGCACAACCCCTGTTCCGCAAGAAAGCAAAATAGCCCACCAAGTGATCATATTAGGGCTAACACCAGCTTTGCGGAATACCCTTAGCACTGGAGCTAAAAGTTGTTGAAATTTGGGTTTTATATCGTAAACCGAAATCATCCTTCTTGAAGTGAAATAAATGGATCTTCACTAAATGGAACACGTTGTGCATTTACCGTGAATGCTCCAGTTTTAAAAAATTGCATAATTTCTTCACCTATTATATCAAAGCGTGAGTACATTTCATCATGGTTCAACCAGGTATAATAAAAGTCGTTATGTTCTTGTTTCAAATCGTTAGGCAACCAAGAAACTGGACCAAGTGATAAAGCAGTATTTTTGTGTTTTTTCATCACGTTCGTTGCCTTGCTTTCTATTATGATGCCGATAGACAAATGTGCCTGTATAATACTTGGATATGCTGAAACAGAAAATTCGCGTAGAATTTTGCCAAAGAACAAACGACTAAGCCTTGGAAGGTCTTTGTTTAGTGCGAACGGCACGCGTTCTTGTAACGGACTACGGTCATAAACGATCGCTGAAATATTGTTTTTTGGATTCTTTTTTATCCATTCATTCAAGGTCCAAGATCCGATGATATACGAAAACACGTTTAATTTTTTATACTCCAATAAGTTTTGAGCTGTGATGAATTCATCTAAATTTTGTAGGGTGCTTTGCAAGGAATTTCGCGCAATGTAACTTGGAATGTAGACGTCATACCCTCGGTCAAAAAAAAACGCAGCCATGTCATTTGTCCCAAAAAAGGTAACTCCAAAACCGGGCAATATTAAGATGGCTTCTTTCTCGTTTCTACCACTAATACCGTTTGAAACAAAGACCCTATTCTTCCGCGATTGAATTATATTGCGGAAGAATTTAGGGATAGAGATCATTTCTTGAAGGCTTTTGAACAAATATAGTATTATTTACTGCATATAGACGGTTTTAAAAAACTGCTGCTCAGCCGATATGATTTAAATCAGAATAGAACTATTTCAGCCCATTAAAGAAATATAAATTTTATCTTTGCCCATGCTTAAATATTCCCAGATGAAAATTACATTAATTGCAGCATTTTTGATAAGTACCGTTGCTTTTGGGCAAGATGTAAAAGCAAAAACCGAACGTCAAATAAAAGGGAGTTTTTATGCCTATTGGGGATGGAATGTGAGCAACTATACCAAATCTGATATTAATTTTTCGGGCACAGATTATAATTTTACGATTTACGACGCGGTAGCAATAGATAGACAAAGTCAATTTGACCCTAAGATTTATTTCAATCCAGGTCAAGTAACCATTCCGCAATACAACCTGCGCATAGGATATTTCTTAAATGAGAAATTTGAATTTTCATTTGGCGTTGATCACATGAAATACGTAATGCGCTCTTATCAAACGGCAAACATCAGCGGCACTATTCAAAATTCTGGAACAGCTTACGACGGCACGTATGACAATACCGCAACGGTGATAAAACCAGAGTTATTGTTATTTGAACATACTGATGGCTTGAATTACTTGAATTTGGAGGCGAGAAGATCAGATAAGTTGTTAGCATACAAAAAATTTGCGTTGCACGTGAATGAGGGGATTGGCGCGGGTTGTTTATTGCCCAAAACCAACACCAAGTTGCTCAATAATGCCAGGTATGATCAATTTCACTTTGCGGGTTTTGGTATTGCCGCCGTTGCCGCATTAAAGTTTGAATTTTATACACGTTTCTATATTCAATCTGAAATTAAATTAGGCTACATCAATATGCCAGATATCAGAACTACAATAAATAAAGAAGATCGCGCAAAACAACATTTTTCGTTCATTCAATCTAATGTGGTGTTTGGGGTAAATTTTAATACGAAGAAGCGTAAATAATAACGGGTTATCCTAAAACAATTGCTTGATTATCGTCGATGTGACCAGCGGGAAAATCAAAAACAACAGGGATTCCAAGGTCATTGGTGTGAAACGCTATTATTGATTGAACCGTAAAATTGGTAGTAGTTAAAGTATCCTTCATGTCTGTCATTCCGCCTACAATCAAACCTTTGATACTGCCTAAAACACCAGACATTTTTAAAGCAAAAAACATGCGGTCTAGGTGATACAATTGCTCTGATAAGTCTTCTATGAATAGAATTTTTCCATTGAAATTCGGTAAATAGGGAGTGCCAAGTAAACTGTATACGATACTCAAGTTTCCACCAACGATGGAAGCGTCTTGTCCAAAAGTTGCAGCAATTGTTTTCGAAACTTCAGAACCTCGCACCGTTGTGGCAAGAGTAGCTAATGCAGCATCAGAATTTTGACCATAATTCAAAGGCATCGTTGCGTGAATGCTTTGGTAACCTCTTGCCTGAAGAAATAAATGAAAAACGGTAACATCGGAAAAGCCGATAATCCATTTTGGCGTAGCATAAAATGAAGACCAATCCAATTGTTCAAGCAAACGGATACAACCATATCCTCCGCGTGAACAAACTATTGCTTTAACATTTGGGTCATCAAGCGCCGCTTGAAAATCAGCTAAACGCTCTTCGTCCGAACCTGCAAAATAGCCCAATTCATTGTACGCGTTTTGTCCAATTTCTACCACGTAAGATTGATTTTCCCACCAATTTTTTGCGTCGAGAATAAGTTGTTTTTCAATAGCTTTTGCTGGAGAAACAATACGAATACAATCACCAGGATTTAAGTAAGGAGGTGTTATCATGAGCGAATTAGTTTAGCGATGCAACCAGTTTTTAAAGATTTTTTGAACAAAAGGCAAAGCCACAAAAACCATCAAGGGTACAGCAATCAAAGTCACACACAACGTGCGCAATGGCAGACTCTGAATGCGCATTAAATGATCTCCCAAGGTGAAGAATATTAAGGTAATAATTGGGTAAATGGCTATCCAAATAACAATTGCTAATTTCCATTTTTTTGGTGGTTTCATGGTTTGTTTTTTTCTCTTGATGTAAAATACACTCCAACAAAGATGAGCAACATCCACATTATTTTTTCGAAAGTAATCGCGCCCGAATAATCTGGAGCCAAGTGAAAGAAAGCAAACAGAAATGTAAAGCCAATCACCATAATGGGTTGAAAATAAATGTAAACACTCGAAACAGTGGCGCTCAAATATTTCAAGGCATAAATGGTAAGTAGATACGTTAGAAAGGTAACGCCAACCACCACATAAATAATTTTAATCCAAATTGTTGTGTCAAAACCTCCAAAATCTGTGCGCAACGCTTCTTGAAGTGTGGGCGGATAAAGTAACACGAGCAATGCTCCTATTGTAAACGTATGGGTGATTACGGTTATCGGTGAATATTTCTTCATTAAGGGTTTTGCGATGACCAGGTAAATGGCATAACTCAATGAATTGACCAGCAACAATAATTCGCCCCAACCTGTTTGTTTTTCTCCACTGACACTGGAATAGGTGAGCAAGATAACTCCTGAAGCACCAAGCACAATTCCAAAGACTTGGCGTTTATTTATGCCTATTCCCAAAACAATGGCAGACAGAATTAATACAAAAATAGGATTGATGGCCATAATGATGCCTGCGTTCATAGCCGAGCTCAAATTTAAACCATGAAAGAAACAGAGTTGATTGATAGCTACACCAAATAGGCCACACAAAAATAATGTTTTCCAATCCTTGAGTTCAATTTTCTCTCGCTTCTGAAATGCTAGAACTAAAAGAAACAAAATGGTTGCACCACCTGCACGAATCAAAATAAAGATCGAAGGCTCAAGATGATCGGGCATTATTCCCTTTGCAAAAATATGACTCGCTGCATAGAGTGCGTTCACTAAAAATAATTCAATATGCGGGCGATAAGCGTTCAAAGGTTTTTTTGTGCAAGTTTAGCGAATTCCTTTGTCTTTCTATTCTTGAATATGAACAAAATTCTGAATAAATCCTTTTGGATTTTCTTTGTAATTTTCATAGAACAAATAGAAGTAAACACCAGAAACTAAATCATTCCCATCAAAGGTGTTATTGTATCCTTCCATGCGATACACTTCTACTCCTTGTCGATTCAAAATAATGAGCAAGCTCGACTTTAAATTATAAGTTGGACCTAAGTATAAATAATCATTTATTCCATCTCCGTTAGGTGTAATAATATTAGGAACCGCTTCGATACAATCACCAGACAAGACCGTAATCGTATCACTGAATTGACAGCCATTTTGACCCGTACTCGTGAGTACTAAAACTTGATTATCGTCATCTGTAATAGTTGCGTTTCCAACCAAAGTTGTCCATTCAAATGTATAACCAAGACTGAGATTTACTGAAGTTAAAAACTCATTCGCACAGTAAAGTGTGTCTGTGTTTAAATCAAATACAGGTAGTGGTAACGCGTTCACTACTATAGAATCAGTAAAAAAGCAACCCTGAGAATCCCATTGGTTTAAATAATAAGTTCCCGAATTAATTGCGGTGAGGTTAACTTGAAAGGCGCAAGAATCGATCGTTTGATTGGGAAGAATCCAAACTAAACTATCCGCAGTGCTAACAACAGAAGCAGCGATTAAAGAACCAGTACATAAATCGGGCGAATCAACCGTGAGGGTATAAACGATGGGAGCATTTTGAAATAGTTGAATTGAATTAGTTGTAGCACATCCATTGATATCGATACCGGAAACAGCGACTAAACCGGGACCCCAATTGAAGTCGTAAAGAATCGTGTCGCCATAAGCATTTCCAAAGTTTCCAGTCCATGTTATCGAATCAATCGCGTTTCCTACTACACTTAGTAATTGTAATTCACTGGCACATAGGTACAAAGAGTCGTTTGTAAATAGGATATTTTGAGGGATGATGTGTTGAATATTGGTTTGAAGCACAGTATCAAAACACAGATTGCTTATCATTAGGGAAACGGTATTTGGGCTTGAATAAGCAGCACTGTTGTACAAGAATTGAGGTAAGGTTGCGCCAAAAACGTTAGCACCATCAATTTGCCATTGTAAATTTACGCCTACTGCATTCGTGCTGAAAGTTGCCGTATCATTCCAGCAAATTGTAGTATCTCCTGTAATACTGAAATTATCAAGCGGAGCAACTATTGCAACCGTTAACAGCGTATAAACCAACGGACATTCGGCATTTGGGTAAGCTACCAAATAATTCAAAGGAAGCGAAGTGTTTGGGGTGGCAAATAAATCAGATTGCGCCAAAAACGAGCTATCCATGGCATACCAGTTTGGCACAAAACTACTTGTATCTTCAAAGGTAAAATTAGTGCCCGGACAAATCATTGCATTTTGAATCATTGGTGGATAGGATCCTTGTACAACCGAAACAACAAGAGTGTCACTCATTACGGTGCAACCAAATTCATTCGTAACCTCCGCCCAATAGTTTCCAGCGGTGCTCGTGATTAACGGCATACCAAATGCGCTAGGATCGTTCCAAACATAACTCGCATTGAATGGAGTTGCCGTTATTATGGCGGTTTCTTGGTAACAAAGCACAGAATCAGAAACCGAAAGATGTACCTCAAAATTACCGTCAAGTATTTCAACACTTTGCAAGGTGGTTATCCCACAGGCATTAATTTCACAGGTATATAAGCCTGGTTGACTGACCGTAATTGATTCCGGGTTGACTGGTGAAAGGGGATTAGTCCATGTAATTAGTGCATTGTTCCCATTATAATTAACCGCAATCGTTGTTACATCACCAATACATAACACATTCGTTGGACTCACATAAATGCTTGGAGTGGTGTACTCATTGAGCTCGAAAGGACTTGAAGTGAGCGCACAACCTTCGTTGTCAACAACATGACAATAGTAAAAACCTTGATCTTGCGCCATTGTAGAATTGTTTGCCGAAATTGCCACACCATTTGGATCAATCCATTCATAGGAAGAATAAATTGCAGGCAAGGAAATTTCTACAGAGTCGTTTGGGCAGATGATATCACTAATACTCGTAATCATCGGTGTAATTTTAAATAGAATATCGCGGGTAACGTAGCCGTAAGAATGACAACCAGTAATCGAGTCAATATAGTGGGAAGAACCATACGTGAAATGACCTGCGATTGTTATTTCAACACTATCACCATCTGTACTTGTCCAAACAATTCCAGGCCCAGACCAGTGCAGTTGGGGGTCAGAATTTGTGACATACAAATACAATGACCCATTCGGACAGAGTAAATTATCACCAAGAATTGGAGATAGTGGAATTACCGGAAGAGGATTAACAATAATATAAAATGAATCTCTTACATGATATTGCGTCGTATCAATTCCGCAAAAATTGGAGTAGCCCAAGGTTAAATCTAATGCAATTTCATACCATCCAGTTGTGGCAAAACTGGAATAACCAGCAATATGGGGTGAGTAATTCGAAAGAGATTGTGCAACAGGATTAACAACGGACCAAACCTGACTAATATAGGGCTCGTTAATATATTGCACTATCCCTAAAGGGTTTGTAATGTTGTCAATTCCCATAAACACAACAGGAGTATTTGCACAGATTGTAATGGTGTCGGTGTTCGAATCGCGTAACCTCATTCCTAATGAAATGCTATCGTATGCAACGGGAGAATCAATCGTAATCAATATTGAATCGGTAAACACACAATACTGACTCGTTAATGTTATTCCATTATATCCATTGGTAGACACGGTAATGGGACCAAGCGAATCAGAATTAATATAGGAAACTTGAGTAAAGTTGAAGCTGTATTCTGGATCTAGAACGCTAAAGTTGAGAACTGCAGTATCTGGCGCACACATTTTTATATGATTATAAAATACAGGTAGACCAATATTATAATTATGATCGTCAACCAACAACGGAAAGATTGGTCTAGGATGATAAACTAGGTGAACCGAGTCGCTATCGGTAGCGCATGCATCATTTCGGTTAACCACAACACTTAAATCTTGTGAAAAATTTGGATAAAATAATTGTATTTGTAAACCATTTGACCAATGAAAGTTATAAGAAGGCCCAGAGTGAGAGTAAGTATATGTATTATAAAACACACGAGAATCAGGACAGAAATGTGTTGTATCTTGCGGATTATAATAAGTTAAATCGCCTTCAATTTCGCCATATAAAAGCCCAACGTTAGGTAAAACCTGGAAGTAATTATAGTCGGGTGTATTGGAAAAAACAGCGTTAGAAACGAATGCATTCAGGGAAGAATCGCCCTTCAAATAATCATGAATTTGTTCAGGAGTTCCGTTAGGAAATTGTGTTGTTTGGTAAAGGCTGTTTAAGAAAAATTGTGCCGTTGAACTACTTGTGTAGGGATCACTGTATGAAATGGGAATATTCAAATCATTCGTAAAACCGCCACACACTATTGGGTTTGAATTCGTTTTGATCGCAATTCCCCAACCTTGATCATTGCCTTTGCTTCCAAATTGTTTGTTGTAGAGTAGCGTTCCGTTGTTCGCCAAACTTAATACGTAAGGATCTTTAAACCCTACAGAATTGAAAAGAGTTGTATTTGTCTCTTGCATTTGACTCCATTGGCATTTGAAATAACCTGTTATATATATCTCTTTGGCAGGAGAAATTGCGATACTTCGTGCAGATACTTCGTTGGTGGATCCAAGGGTGTAATTCCATAAATAAGCCCCACTGCTGGTTGTTTTCAGTGCGAAAATTTGTTTATCGTAGGGGTTCGAAATACCACTTGACAAGGTATTGGTTACATAATTCATATTACCCAAAAAGTCACCAACGATAATAACTTCATTGTCCGTATTTACTTCCAAGTCATACGGAACAACCATTCCTGCACGCAAATAATTAAAGAACACTACTGATCCACTAGGGCTAAGTTTGGTGTAAAAACCAACGTTGCTTCCAGCATTATTGTGTGTTGTTCCATCAAAAACTAGCGTGTCTGAAAATTGCCCAGCGAAGTAAATATTGTTAGTGGCATCCACATCTATTGCCAACCCTCGATCTTCGTATTCTGCTGCTCCTTGTTTTGCCCAAATAGGAGTTCCAGCACTCGTATATTTAGCGATAAAGAAATCAAAAGAAGGCATAGCCGAAACTGGATTGACTTCACTTGTGAAAGTTTGCCCAGCGATGGATGAGGTTCCGGAAAATTGTCCTGTAACGATGACTTCATTGTTATGGTCGATAGTAACATCGTAAACATTTTCCGCTAAATTACCACCTTCCTGTCTTGCCCAAATAACATTACCGGCAGGATCAAGTTTAAGTATAAAGATATCTTTTGAACCAGAAGTGGAGGTTAGTGTTGTTGCTCCGAATTGGACAGTTCCAAAAAACTGACCAACCACTACACTATTTTGATCTGGCCCGATGGCTAATTTGTAGGCACGATCAGAAAACGTTCCACCAAACTTTTTATGCCACACCAACGTACCGTTTGCATTGAGCTTTGTGACAATAATGTCCCCATTACCCAAAGCAACGGATTCAACTTGTCCAACGGCGAAGGCTGTTTCTCCAGTTATGTATCCGCAGGTATACACATTTTGACTTGCATCAATCTGAACATCAAATGCTTCGTTGGTAAAATTACTTGTTGTGTTGTAGCCCCATTTTTGAGAAAATAATGAAGCCTGTAAAAGCAAAAATATAAACGTGATTGAAATCTTCATAATTAGTGTGATTTCCATTTAGAACGCACATTTTTCAATGAACGTTGGAAATCGCAACTATTATGTGATAAGTTTAGGGGATAATTTTTTCTATTTACTCAAACGATTTAACTGCTGAAGCTACCACATCTTTGCTGTTTCCAATAAATACTTGTTCGCCATTAATGATAAAGGGACGTTTCAAAAATGTGTATTCTTGTAACATGTAATTGCGGTAATCTGCTTCTGAAAGTTGCATTTCGTTCAAACCCAAACTGCGGTACTTCATAGCCTTTTTCGAGAACAAGGCTTCGTAAGACCCCGTTTTTTCTTTCAACCAATCTAAGGTTTGCGCATCTATATTTTGCTCCTTAATATTGACAATCTCACAGTTTTCAGTAGGCAATTGACCTAGAATTTTGTGACAGGTGGAACACGAGTTTAGCGTATAAATCTTTTTCATCTTCAATCCGTTTTAGTGTCGCCAGGAGCTTTTTGTACTGGAGGACAACCTTTCTTGTTTTTCACTTTAAGCAATTTTATTACTTTAAACTTGAAAAGTACTGGCCAATATTTGCTTTGAAATTCAGGAAATCTTGCACTTTGAATGCCAACTAGCGGCGTACTTGCACCTATGTTTATAAATGTACCACGTTTCACGGTATAGGTAAAACCTAACTCGGCATGTAGTGCAACCATCATGGGTTTTGAACTAGTTGACGCTGCGCTAGAAAAAGCGCCAGATTCTTTGAAATTCTGTGCAAACCGGTAATCAAAATTAGCGCCTAAGCCGAAATCGATGCTCCACTTTTTGGTGAGGTCGAATAAACGATGTGCTGTAATTCTTCCAAATGCATAGTTATTCATAAAACTGCGCTTGCCTTCTACTGGGCTACCAATTGGACCCGTTCCATTGGCAAAATAACTCGAATACGTGGATTGTTCATTGCCTCTCAACATTTTGACACCTACACCCCAGTCTAAGTAACTTAGTATGAGTAATTTTTTAATCTCGGTTCGTTTACCGTCAGCCCCTTTTGCTTTGTATTTAAAACCTTTTAGTAAAATATGTGCCATTCCAACGTTAGCGAAAACACCCCAGTTTCCACCCGGATTTAACTCATATTTTTGAATTCGACCCAAACTATCGTTGCTTTGCGCATTGATGGTTTTTCCACCAAAGGTATAGGTTGGACCTATTTCGAATTGAATGCCTGTATTGCGATATACGCTAAAATCACGTGCTCCGCCAAAGAAGTCGCTTTTTTTCTTTTTGCGTTTATACTGTGCATCAATCGGATTCAATAGGGCGATTATTGCAAGTGCTAAAACGATTTTTGAGAGTTGTTTAATCCACATATGTTAAGATTTATATTAATTTAGATAAACTCGTTTTTAAAAAAGCAATTTCTTCATTCAAGGATGTGATATATTTCTCAGTTAAAATGCGATTATCTTGGTATAGATTTTCAATTTCTTGATGTCCAACAGCATAATCGTTTAATTTTTGGTTGTAAATGTTTTCTGTTTTTATTCCTAAGATTTCATTGAGTTTAACACCCAGCGCAATCTGAATTTGTAAAAGTCGCTCATACGTGAGTTTCGTTTCTTGTTTTTCTATTTTGTTATAAGCGGCAACGCTAATGCCCAGATCTTCTGCTATATTTTCGAGTGTTAAGCCCTTTTCTTTTCTGATTTCAATAATTTTTTTAATTATTTGAGTTAAAGTTTCGGTAATATTCATCGTTGAAAGTTAATTGCATTAAACACTGTAAAAGTAAATAAAAAATCGAAATAGTGTAAATCATTGCAAAATAAAAACACTTAGTTTGACACTATATTTTTGACACCTTAAGTTTAAGGTTGTCACACAAACAATCCTAATTTATAAACTATTTATGAAAAAATTATTATTTGTATTCATCTCGTTCCAATATTTTGCGCAAAGCGAGAAACCAGGCGAAGTAATCTCGAAGATTCCTATTGGAAGTCAATACTACTATTATTTGAAAGAAAACGGAACAGAAAACTATTACAAATCGTCGGTAACAAACAATGTTGAGTTAATATATGGGCAAAATGTACAATTACGATTTGTTTCGCGTCCTGATAGTTTAATTGAAGTTTTCGACCCGAATTCTCCTACTATTATTCTAGCAAAATTAATAAAAAACACAAATAACGTAAATGATCCAAATGCTGTTCTGGCAAATTTAAAACTTCGTTTACCCACTGTAAAAGATAGCATTCTCTACTTTCAGAGTAAAAAACATTTTGATGAAGTATATGATTTAACCAATAGTTATCTTACAACGCAGCGAAATGGTAAGAAATCTAATAAACTGCTTAAAAAAATAGAGAAACAGTTCGATCAATATGTTTCGTTCAACGAGGCGTATGAGTTAAAATATGCCCTAGAGGATAGTTCATTTACCGAAAAAGAAATTGAAACCATTGAAGCGGAAGATTTCATAAACAACGAGATTCTAAAAATTTATCTAAACAACCATCGCTTTGTTGGCATTGGCGACTCGTTGTATTATTATCACAATAGAGAGTTAATAATATCCACTCATAATTCTAATTATTCTAAAATCATAAAGTTGTTCAAAGAAGTGAGTCGTTTGGAAACGTTGAGTGGATATGACGCATTTAATCCACATTCCGAATTGGGACAAAATCGTGATGTAGTTTATCAGTCTAAAGCCAAATCTAAAACGCACGGTACTGCCGCCAAACAATTAGTAGAGTTTCCAGATGTACGTTATAGAACTGCGTTAATAATAGATTTTTATCCTGAAAGTTGTAATCCTTACAAAAAGGGGCTTGCTGTTTCCTTATTTAAGGAAATTGATCCTGATGCCTCAGGTGGTTGGCAAACTGTGTCTGGTTGGAAAATTGGCACATATCCTGCGCCGACAGCAAGTTTGGTTGTAGATTGGGGGGATGGAACTAGTAGTACTTATTCAAACTATATAGAAGAAACTGTTTACCACACTTATGCAACTGCTGGAGAGTTTTTACCAATTACAACGCTCAATTTTTATACCCTATCGATGCAAGATGGGAGAAATATCCCTGGTGGTATTGACATATACTTTAATACAACTGACGCATGCACGCACCAAGATAGATCCACAGATGGAACATTAACCTCAGGCAATTTAAAACTTTATGCAGAGCTCTATGTAAATCACAATATTTTTGGAAACCATATAGGATCAAAAACGCATGCTTGGAAATATCAAAGTGGAGGCTGGCGCAGAAAAGTTGCGAACATAACTTGCTCTGTAAACGGAGCATTTAGAAGTGATCAATGTGTCGTTGTGGAAACTAAAACAGGAAGTGATTCTGAACGTCAAGAAAGAGTCGATGTTCAGGTAAATAAATATCATAGAGATTATAAAAATGCTGGCAATCAAGGAATAAGCTCACATCACACACTTTCACTTGGCGAAACGAATATTGTGTTAGATTTAACATTAACCCCTTGCCCATAATTTTAGGAAGTTAATTATATATTTGTAACCCGAGTCATCACAATTTATGACTCGGGTTACTTTGATTTATTTAGAAGTTATGACAAAACTATTTTTCTTTCTTTCTTTTTTAATGATATGGAACAATTTTTTTGCACAAAAGGACAATGGTTTACAATTAATTGCCCAGCCGTTTGTGCTGAGGTTTGGAAACTTAAATAAACAATATATAAGTGTTTCGAGCGATAAAGTAGAGGTTGACTATTTAAAAATTCCAGCATCCGAATTTGGAGTTCAATTTAATCACAAAGCAAAAAATAAATGGGGTTGGGGTATTGGGCTAACGAATATTTTTCAAAAAAACGAAGTGTATTTTAAATATTTTTTTCATAATTATCCACTTTTTACAGGGCGTGTTAAAATGAATGCCAGTTACTTAAGTTTACGCTTTGCGAGTTCTTATCAGGTTAATTCAAAAATGACAGCTCGTTTTTTATTAGCATTTAATCATCCCTACCAGTATAAATCTAATGCTGATACCGAAGATCGGTTTTATCACGGAGAAGGCTATATTTATCTACACGTGATTACTCCAGACACTTCATATTCAACCTTTGAAGAAAGCAGTAAAATTTATATTTCAGGTGCACCTTACCTACAAATGTTTATTCCAGAATTAAATCTTTCCTATAATTTATGGCAACACTTTAATCTGCAGCTAGGTGTTAAAT
>JAYSRU010000033.1:0-19343 GCA_043720875.1 Crocinitomicaceae bacterium | reverse complement strand
TAGTAAATCGTCACCAGATTTAAGTGCAGTTTCAATCGTTTTTTTCTTTGTAACTTCCGCTGCATCAAGTGCTATCTGTTGATCAATCTTCGCAATTTCAGCTGCGATATTTGTATTTGATGGATCAAGTTTTTGTGCAGATTGATATTTAAGTTTAGCTTCTCCAAATTTCTTTTGATCTCTTAATACGTTAGCTGCCTCAACTTCGGCTTTTGCCTTTTCAATGTTTGCAAGGTTATTAGCTTTATCCGTAATTATCTTGTCTATTGCCTTGATCTTGTCTGTAGGTATTTTAGAAACAGCGTCATAAGTAATAGCTTCAGAAAATTTCAATTTCGCATCTTCTAAATTCCCAGAAGCTTGTAAGGCATCCCCAGCTTTTATAGCTGCATCAAATTTGGCGGCATTTTCTTTCTTCGCTGCCGATGCATCTAGACTTAATTTTAATGCTGTAATTTTATCTTCTAATGCTTTATCCGTTCTAATACTTTTTGCGGCTTCATATTTCGCTAAAGCTTCTACAGGCTTGGCAGTTTTCGCCAAGGCATCACCTTCTTTAACTAAACCCTGAAATTTAGTTTCATTTGCCAACTTAGACTTAATTATTTCATTTTGAGCCAATGCAGTGGCATTTGTAGGTTCTAACTTTAAAACCTCGTCAAATTTTAACTTAGCAGGAGTAAATTCATTTTTTCCAAGCGCAATTTCTCCATCAGCCAATAATTTAGCAATTTGCACCTTTTTTGCTTCCGCATCTAACGCACCTTTTAACTTGCTATCGCATTCAATAATTTTCGCCTTTGAAACTGCAGATAATGGGTCTAACACCAATACTTCATTATACTTCGCTTTTGCTTCTGCCCAACTTCCTTGTGCAAACAGATCATTCGCGATCTTCAAAGCGGCATCTATTTTTATTTTGTTAGCTGCTGCATCCGCATCTTTATTCAATGCAGCATCGATCGCTGCTATTTGAGTTTTAGGTAGCTGCTCATCCGGTTTTGCTTTACCAGCAATGATGTATTGATCTTTGGCTGCTTTCCAGCTTTTTTGCTTAAACAAAGCATCACCTGCTGTAATAGCATCTGTATACTTTTTATCTTTTTCAGTTGCAGCTTTGGCAGCTAACCATTTTGTTTGTGTATCGTCTATTTTATCTTTTATTCCCTGCTCTTTAGGGCGAAGTAGTTTGGCTTCTTCGTATTTAGCAAGCGCTTCCTCATATTTTTTGGTGTTAACCAAAACATCGCCGGCCTTTACTAACGCGTTGTAATCATCCATTGCAGCGCCCTCCATGATATTATTGGCTTTCTGTGCTTTCAACAATGCATCCAATTCTGCAATTTTCTCAGTAGCCAATTTATCTCCTGGCTTTTTTAGAACAGCCATTTCATAACGATCCAATGCTTTTGCTAAATCTTTAGCCGATTCCGCCGTTTGGGCTTCTTTTATAAAAGCATTGTATTCTGCCTCTTTGTCACCTTTGTTCTTTTCCGCATCCTTCAATAATTTGTCAATTTTAGTTGACATTTTTGAACCGATTTTGTCATCCGCCACCAAGTTAGGATTAGACCCATCATAAGTGAAAATAGTAAAAGGATTGTCTCTTACGTAAGCAAAATCAATATTTGGATTATCCTCAAATAAACTAACGTTGGTTGCAAAACCAACTTTATCACCTGGGGGCAATGTTTCAGCATTTACATTTTTTAAATCCACATAAAAAAAACGAGTAACCTTACCCGCTTTAGAAATCACTACTTTGTAATTTTTTCCGGTTGGAACTTCAAGAACAACTCCCCCTTTATTGTTGGCAATTTGGGTGGCTATTTGAACAGTTCCATCAAAAACTGCAACAACAGCGCCAGCTTCTTTCTTTTCAGTTAACCTGTCACTCACCTTGACGTCAATAGAACACATCGGTGTTTTTTGAGCAAATATATTTCCAATAAAAAGAATCGAAAGAATGAGTAATTTATATTTTTTCATGACGTAATCTATGCTAGTTCTTCGTGTGTACATTTGTAACCTTGGAAGGTTCAAAACACCCACAATTTGTTATTCGTTTCAATCTACAAAGATGCAAAAAGTAGACTATATAAACAACTAACGATTTATTATCAAATTTGGTTACTTTTTTAAGGAAAATAATTCAACAAAATTGATTGAAAGTTTACTTATTTTACCTCTGAAACCACGAAGTATAAACTTAACCTATTTACACCAATCAGAGGCGTAAATTCAACCAACAAATCTCCTTCTAAGTTGGCACGAATAATTGACTTCGACACGAGAAAATTATCCTTTGTATTAAACAAAGAAACCTCATATACCTTATCTTTTTTAAACTTTTTAAGTTTAATGTGTATTGACGGATTGTCATATTTAAATGCAAAATGCAATTTGCGTTTAGTTTTCGCCTGCTGAACCTGCTTAACATATCCAAAACCAAATGACTGACTTTCATCTAATTGAGAGAAGCCAGCGAGACTCTTATTCGATTTTAAAGGCATTTCCAATTTATGAATTTCGTGGTAAAACGCTTTATTAGTGAAATCATATTTTTGAAGTTTCAATTGTTTTAGCGCTATTTCCAAACTACCTAACAATGTATCAAAAATTCCATTCTTTACCAATGTAAAATCTCCAAGATTTGCATAGAAATTCATCCAACATAAGGAATCCAAATTTTCTACTTTTACACCTGAATTGAGCGGATTGTATTCATATAGAATATTCTTTTTTTCGATTCTCTTTAACATAGAATTTGATGTATACGGCAATCTTATCAAGTCTACCATTGGGTATGCGATTAATTCTTTCGTACAATCATTTTCGTTATACGATTGATCTTTAACCGCGATCATTTGCCTAACATTACACTCTTCTTTTAAATATTTTGTAAGATTTACTAACCATTCTAATTCTTGATTTTGGTTGATATTTTCACCCAGAATATCTAACAGTATTATTTTTTCTATGTCGTCGTAAATAACAAAATCAAAAAGCTTTGAAGAATACCCATAACGACTGGCAATATATCGTAAATAATTCCTGAAATTAGCTTTAAATTGTGGGAGATTTTCGAGTGTCAAATTAACGCTTAATTGCTTTAAGGTTGCCGTAATTAATTGATGATTTATTAATTCTAAACTGACATAATCGGTGCTTTTTGTTAAGTTTTCGAAGACCGAGTCAGCAGTATTTAATTCGCTTAAAAATTCAGCTAGCTTTGTGATTTCCAGATCATTAAACAGCGTATCGGTTTTTTCAACTATTGACGAAAACATGGCTAGTTGCGCACATCTTGGAGACATCGTTTTAATATCGAGAAATATTGGAATACAAGTTTCTTCAGAGCGTGAAAAACGGTAACTATTTGGATATCTTCCTTTTTCAACAAACCCATTTTCTGAAGATCTTGCAACTTTAAATAACAAACTATCTTTCAAAACAGGTTTGTTCGGCATGATTAATTCAATTTTTGCTTTCCAACTTCCGACGGTATAAGGAATTGAAAATCGAAATCGAAATTCATTAAATCTTTGTTCATTCAGCATTGCGCTATTCTGAAAATAAAACCCATCAACTTGTTGCACAAACTGTCCGTCGCTTGTAATGGTAAGTTTCACCTCAATATCTTGCTTAGACAAAGGATTGATACCATTAAGGATGCTGTCTTTTGAATAACTAAAAAATCGTTTTATTTGGCTTTCTATCCTTGCAGGCACCTTTACAATTACTTCAGTTTTTTTGAACTGAGAAGTTATCATTTTACCTTCAACTAATTTTAACCACGTTATGTCAAGTTTAGAGGTGTCTTTACGTTCAATCGTTTTTTGGCTAAAAAATGGATTCAACAACACAACAACAAAACAAAGCATAGCTATGCTTACTACTCTCTTGAATTGAAATAATGGTGTTATTATTTTTTGCATGTCAATAAGCACAAAACTAAATTTTATTCCTTTTCGGTAAAGGATCGTCACCAAAACCACCCCTAGGGTTGCATTTAGCAATTCTCTTAATTCCGAGCCAAGATCCTTTCACTATCCCCCATTCCTGTAATGATTCAATCATATAATGTGAACAAGTGGGATTATACCTACACGTTGCTGGAAATAGTGGACTAATAATTAATTGATAAGTTTTCACTATTAATAGTAAAGGTGAAATTAGTATCAATTTTAGTATTTTCATGCTACAAAAATAGCACAAATCAAATTGTTATTCATGTTCTGTAAAAATATATGTGAGTTCTTGTTGCTTATCATCCTCTGTCTTTGAATTATTTAACCACTTGCAAAATGGAAAGCGAGCACTCATCAAATTAATTATAAAAACTTAAAATCTTAACAAAATAGTAACTAAACTAATTGAATTTCGTTTCTTTACAAACAAGCCAAAAAATTATAGTTAATGTTAAACACGTCCCTTACAACTTTTAATACGCTATTTGTTTTGATTTCCGTAAGCTTTAATGCTTGCACACAGCAGTCAGATTCTATTCGTAAAGTAGCAGAAAAACCATTGCCACAACATAGTTTTTATGCTGAAATGGCACAATTTAAATCTGAAGGTTGGGACACCTTAGCACAACCGCAATTTTGGCACAAAATAATGTACATGTCTAAAGACAGTTGTATCATTAACGTGGCAGAAACTCGCCAAATATTAGCTAAAATTCCATTATCGGCTTGGGACGTCAAAACACCTAGTTTAAAAGCAACCTACAAAGATAGTCTTCGCAAAGAATACAACCTTTTACCAACATCCACTATTTTTATCACATCTGGAAAAAGTGATTTCTATCAATTTGGGTCCTCTTTGGAAAACATTGAGAAGTCCACTTTAGTTTTTGAATCCGACAGTGTAGATCCTTGGTATGCCCAAGCAATACTTATGATTGAGAGTCCAGGTTCATTAAAAAAATCTTACGTTGGTGCGTATGGCCCATTTCAACTAATGCCAGCTGTTGCTCGGCAAATGGGCTTAACGGTCTCAAAAAAATTGGATGAACGCGAAGATTTAGAAAAATCAGCACACGGAGCTGCCAAATTAATTAGTACAACTTGTATTCCTTACGCAAAGCGTATGTTAGATGCTAAAGGTATAACTTACAATGAAAGGTCAACTTGGTTTAGATTGTTTGTTCTTCATGTTTACCACGCAGGAGCTGGTAACGTAAGTAAAGTGTTAAATGTTATCAATCCTGATTCGGGTGGGCAAGCATTAATAACATCTATTTGGCAAACGTCCGCTGGAGCATTTGGAAATTCTTCTCAAAACTACAGTCAATTAGCATTGGCTGCTCAATTTATTTTACATCAAATGGTTGAAACTTCGCCTGACTTTTTGAAGAACAGTAACTCAAAGGGATAATTTTAAAAAATACTTATTGTTGTCTATTTTTTAACATACAAAATCGATAACGAATTTACGCAATGTCTTGTATTCTTTGCTGTCATGCGCTCTCCAGTAAAAACATGACCTAAATGACCTTTGCAATTTTTGCAAATAATTTCCACCCGTTTACCGTCTTTATCCAATACTTTTTCAACTGCTTCGGGTACGTTATCATCAAAAGAAGGCCAACCGCAACCAGAATCAAACTTTGAATTTAATTCAAACAATTCAGCTTCACACTGACGGCAAATAAACATACCTTCGTTCGTATCCGACTTTTTCAAATCATTGAATTCTCCAGAAAAAGGACGTTCGGTTCCTTTATTTAATATTACATGAGATTCTTCCACCGTAAGAATATTGTATTTTCCTTTTTCTAACATAATCTATCGACTTAATTTATTTACCCTTTGCTTTCAATACAATAAGCACAGTATGTAACATAATCTTGAAATCTAGCGCTAAGGTTCTATTCCTTAGGTACAACAGATCATACTTCATTCTCTGAAGCATTTCCTCTACATTTTCAGCGTATCCAAACTTGACTTGTCCCCAAGAGGTAATTCCAGGACGAACACTCGTTAAGTGTAAAAACTGGGGAGCTCTTTTTGTAATTTGGTTAATAAAGAAACTTCGTTCTGGTCTCGGGCCAACCAAGCTCATATCTCCAACCAAAACATTAAAAAACTGAGGAAATTCATCCAACCTTAGCTTCCTCATCCACTTACCAGGCTTAGTGATTCTTGAATCATTCGTTGATGATAATTGCGGTCCACCGAGCTCAGCATCCAGGAACATTGTCCGAAACTTAATAATATTGAATGGCTTATGTCCTAACCCTATCCGTTCTTGAAAAAACAATACTGATCCTTTTGAACTCATTTTCACCACAATTGCAAGGAAAACATATAATGGAAACAATATAATGATTGCACATGCACTAACAAATATGTCTAAACTACGTTTTGCAACAATTTGCCAAACAGGCATAGGATCTTTTTGTAATTCAACCAATAATGCGCCAAAAATGTTCGTCATTTTAACTTCTCCTATTGCCTCTTGGTATTCATTCGGTATCATTTTTATCTTGACATCAAAAGGATATAAAACATTAATAATATCTCTAATCACATCTTGATCTTGACTTTCAATTGCGATTAGCACTTCTTCGAATTTATACGCATCAAATAAACTTGACAACTCTTTAATATGACCAATATGATTTAATTTCCCACTCAATTGGAGGTCATTTCCATTTGCGTTAATGTAACCAATGAAATTATTCCCTATACCTTTTGGTGCATTTTGAATTTCTTCAAAAATATCAATTGCTTTTTGTCCACCTCCAATTATTACCGTTTTATAGCCAAAATTACGTTTATGTATTTGATCCACATGATTCCAAACTATTATATACCTAGGAACAATACTACAAATGAAATGCACCAAAAACAAAGTTAAAAATGTGAAATAATATTTTGAATGATCATCAACCTTATCATCCAAAAGTGAAACAAAAAATAGCAAGAGTGAACCAATAAGAGATCCGAAGAAGGTGAATTGAATCATCTTAATACGATACAACCTTCCACATTTATGGTATGTACCCTGAAATAGATAGATTAATACCCAAAAAAAAGGCACAAGAATCAATGCCTTAAATAAAGTGTCTGAGGCATTGAACCCACCTTCTTCTAGAACATACTTTCTTAAAAAGAAGAAAATAAACCAGGCTAAAGCACTAGATAATATGTCAGAACAGATAAGAAGGGTACGTATTTTTTCTTGTTTCAAAACTACCTAACGATGGATTATTTTTATGTTGTCAATATATACGTAACTTGAAGACAAACCTACTTCCAACGAAGCCTTCAAGCCAATTTCGAATGAATCTGCCGACGCACTATAAGAAACTAACTCTTTTAATTCAATATATATCTTTTTCCATTTTATATTCTGTGCCTGAGCATTTAAACGAATATTAGGATTGGTTACAAGAATGCCTTGAGTAAACGCAAGCAAATCTGTTGATAGTCCATTAGTATTCATGTAATCAATCTCCAAATAGATTTCAGCCCCATTTTTAGGTAATCCAGCGACAAAATCTCCTTTATCCCCTCCAATTGTAGCTCCTTGCCAGTCTGGAGCAGCAGTATTTAGAGATATTCTGCCATAAAAATTTCCAAACTGCAGTATTCCTGGCTGATTATCTAAAAGAACTCCGTTTATAGGAATACTTGCTATTTTAATTGAAGCATCTTCAAAATCTTCTTTCCAAAAAATACAATTTGAAGTATAAGAAGTTATAGGATTCAAAACTATCGTGTCAGTTTTGCTTAAATTCGTTGTTATGGTGTAACCCGTTACAAATGGATATGCTTCTTTCGTAGAATTTATTCCATTTCTTTCAATTGTAGGCGTAACTAAAATTTCGTGAGATCCTTCACCTACAAGCAATGGTAAAGTAATTGGAAGTTCAAAAACACCTACAAGTTTTCCGTCAACTAAAATGGTAGCATTATTAAAATTATGGCTTAACGCGCCTTCTTTCCCTGATAATTCTGAATTAGCAACCAATGTGAATTCTTTAATTCGAATCCAAACTGGAGCGTCATTATTTTTCACGCAAGAAGATACAATATTCGTAAAAATAAAAGCTAAAAAAATAAGTGTGAAATTTTTCATCTTAACATACAACGTTAATTTTAACAAATATTTGATTTTAGTTAGACTTTGTTTCATTTTTCTTCAAAATTATATAAATTGATCAAAAAACTAATTCAAAATCAATTTAAACTAATACCGATAAGGCATGACGCAAAGTTAAGCTAATGTTCGGCATCCAACCTATACTTTGCATATTTTTATGTAATTGCCTGAATTTTAGAAAATTTGGAGTCTTGAATTTAAATAAACAAAATAATTTAAAAAAATTTGTCTTTGATATGATTGTAAACTTAAATTTAACATTATCTTTGCACCCGTAAACGGAGGTTATAGCTCAGTTGGTTAGAGCGCTGGTTTGTGGTGCCGGAGGTCGTGGGTTCGAGACCCATTAGCCTCCCTTCGTTTTAAGTCGTTCTTTTTAGGACGACTTTTTTTGTGCCTTGTTTATAATATTAGATTTAGATTCAAATACGCAAAACCTTTCAAATGATCGAGCGTCTGATCTTATTCTTTGGGTCAGGGCCAAAAAAAAGAGTGAATTTACAAGCTCACCCTTTTAATATTTCTAATATCAAATTATCAATGTGCAATCATAACACTGTTAGTAATGGAATTACCGTTCTGAATTGTTGTTACAAAACATATTCCATTAGAAAATTCTCTTGTATCGATTGAAAATTTGCTGTTTTTATAGCTATCTGTAAACATTGTTCTACCGAGTACATCTCTCACCACTACACTGGTAACAGTTTCAGTCAACATTTCAAAGTTAAGCTCAGAATTTGCTGGATTAGGATATAACATAAAACCACTACTTTCTACTTCGGATAAATTCAAAACATTAGCTATCGTATTCAATGTAGTATTTGTAACTATAGCTGGGTTTGCATCAAAATAAATATATGCTGTATTCTTCAGCTTTGTTCCGATTGATAATCCAGGTAATTGTTGGATACTATATTGCACGTAGCCATGACTGTGCGGTTCATCGCTCAAACTATCTGGTAAATTGATATTATTATATTGAAATGAAACTACGTTATTGGCTAACCAAACTGGTGTCATCTGGTGACTAGCACCAAGTATTTTAAATGTCGTCAAATCAAAATCGCCATCTAGCGTGTCTTTTACTGTGATGTTAAAAGCTGGTGCATTCCCAGTATTTTGGAACTCAATTTTATACTTCATTGCATTGGTACTTGCAGCAATATCGCCTGTAAGCCCTAATCCTTTTGGCTCCACACTTTTTATATTGGGATCATACGAATTAACAACAGGTAAACATACAGTATATACATTATTTGAAGGATTCAAATCATTCGTCATTATCGTTGACATTACCTGAAAACACACAGTATCCCCAATATTAATTGTTGCATTTGGTGTTAAATAGATCCCACTAAAGAAACTATTCCAAAAAGCACCGCTCGACAAACTGGATAAATTTGTGTAATTCCATATCAACGTGTCGCCACTTACAGAATTTGCAGGATTGGTAATGTTTATAGCGCTATAAACTAAATTATTATCTAGAATTAATTTCAACTGACCCGACGCAACATCACAACCAATGTTACTCACATATGGATATATAACAAAAGGAATTAATGGTCTAACACTATTTGGGGTTAATACGCCACTTTGAACATCAATATTTCCACCGCATTCTAAAGCGAAATTAACATTGCTTGCAGGAAGAACAGATGACGAAAATGTACTTGCTTGACAAGAACTCAGAGGAAATATGAAATCATATATTGAAGGAATTGAAATTGTATAATTTGTCATCCAACTTTTTTGCAATTGTAGGTTATAATTGCCAACGTTTGTTGATGCAAAACCAGAATTAGTACCCGTATTAATGGTTGCCTCCCCATAAACATTAACTCCATTTAAGGTAACATCACCAGAATTATAGATACAATCTGAATTATTGTCTACATAAACTAAGCCGTCAACAGTACCATATTCGCATGGATTTGAAACTGGAAACATTGCCATGTTGTTAATATTTAGAACAGTATCATTGGTAGAGGTAACTTTCATAGGAGGGAAAAACAAATTAACCCAACCACCTGAAACATTATTATCCGTGGTCATCATTGGGAAACCTGGAAAGAAACAGTTATACGTCAAATCTCCAGCGGTATTGGTGAAGCTTTGATACACTGAGCCCGAAAATGGGTCCTTAACCTGAATAACTTCACCCAAATAAGAATTGTTTTTCGTAATCGCAACAAATTGAGAAGCTTGAGTTGAACAATTGGTGGAATCGTGCGTAGCATTCAGCGTTACGTTCACTTGAAGATCTCCAGTAACATAAAATTGAGCATGATTTTTTGATGATAAACCACACATCAAAATAGTGAGTAGTAATACTGTTTTTTTCATATCTTTTTTATTTATAACGTAAATCATAATTTTGGGTTGCCACGATTTTAGAAAAAGATATTGATACTTCTCATTGATCCAACAGCACTCCTTCTTTTAACGCACAGGGAGAAACAAAGACTTTTTCGACCCTTAATAAATCTAAAATAAACAAGGTCTTTAGTGCAGCAAATGGAGCCATTTTTTTTCGAATCGGAATAATGAATGGGTGTTCATCTCTTTCTAATTGCGTTGATGAGATCAAGTCTAAACACGTTTTTTTCACATCCTCGATTGCCAATTCAAAAGCACTGTACGATTTAGGAAACGGTTTAGCGTTCATGATTTCATAAAATGTCTCAAAGCTCCCGGAGGCGCCTATAAGAACGCTGGACGCGAAGTCATAGAGCGCATTACCGGTAATATTTTTTAACCAGTCGTTCACAAACTCAATATCTTCATTTGATAATGGGTCATTGAAATTTCTTAATTGAATTAAACGCGATAATCCAATGTCCAAACTAATTAATTTTTGAATTCCGCTACTATTAGCTAAAATAAATTCAGTACTTCCTCCACCAATATCCATTATCACTCCTTCCTCGAGAAAATCATGGGTCCAAGCTACTCCTTGGTAGATTAACCGAGCCTCTTCTTCACCAGAAATAATTGTAACAGTGATGTTTGATTCTGAATAAACCCGTGCAACAAACTCATCTTTGTTCGTTGCATCACGTACAGCACTCGTGCCAAGCGCAGTAATGACATCAACCTCAAAATCGGTGCATACTTTTGCATAATGCTTCAACGTACTTAATGCCCGTTTCATGGCATCTTCATGTATTACTTGGTCATTAATCCCTCCCATTCCTAAAGCAACTCCTTCTTTTTCAGCGTGGATTATGCGTATAACCTTATCCGCAACATCCGCAATGCTTAAATTAAAAGTATTTGTCCCAAGATCAATAACCGCTTTTATCATGGTTTACTTTTTGAACCAAATCAAGAAATGAGAAAATTTTAAACGATGTCCGAAATTTAAAATTCCATTTTTAAACCATCGACTGGCACACCATAATGTTACAAATGAAGAGCTGAACAGTATTACCAAGGACATTAATAACTGCATTCCACCAGCACTTTGGAACCCTTGTGCTAAGCGTACTAAAGCAACTACAGGAGAAGTAAATGGCAAATACATCGTTAGATTTGAAAGACCACCTTCTGGATGCTGAACTGCATCATAGCCTGCGTAAAGGGAAAACAATAATAACGCAGTCAAAATGAAACTATATTGTTGACCATCGGTTTCCGATCCACCAACAGCACCTAGGGCAGCGAATAAACTGGCATAGAACAAATAACCTCCCATAAAGAATAGAATGAAATAAAAAATCATATTGGTGTACGATAAGCGATCGAAGATTAAGCTCACAAAATCGTTATAGACATTAGCTACACTATTTTGCTGCGTAACAAGAGCGGCGGTTTCTTTGGTTGTTTGCAGCACTTGCATTTTTGACGCATCATAAATATCAGGAAAAAGCATATCTCGCATAATCACTAGGCCAAAACCAATTATTATTGCCCATAACGCAAATTGAATCAGGGCACTTATTCCAACTCCCAAGATTTTACCAGACAGTAAGTGGTTTGGTTTAGACGAAGCCAAAATCACTTCTACTACCCTATTTGATTTATCTCGCGCCACAGAACGCATTACCGAAGAACCATATAAAAGTATAAACAAAAAGATCATCAAACCAAAGCAGAGTCCGGCATAACCTGCCAACGAATCACTTTCATCGTAAGGGTCGAATACATTTTTGAATTTAATATTTATGGGTTGTTTTACTTCTCTAAACTTCTGAATACTCAAAGTAGTGAAGCGTTTAATCATAATCTCTTCCAACCGTCGTTCGAATTGAAATTGAATCATTGTTGACGTAGCAAACGAAGGTTTTTCTTTATAAAATAGAAATGCAACTTTATTTGAAATCACTTTTTCATTCACTTCTAGCATTGCATCAAATTTCTTAAAACGATTGGCTGTTTTAAACTCATCCAATTCTAAATAATCGTTATAAAAGTGATACGTAATTAATGGATCAGGCTTGGGCATTATTTTATTTTCCAATAATTGTACTGGGTCCGTGATTAACACATTCCATTTCTGTTGCTTTTTACCTCCAAAAATAAATAAGAAATAAATTCCCAACAATACCATTAATGGTCCTAAAATTGAAAGTAAAATAAATCCTTTACTGGAGGTTCTTTCCTTTAACTCCCGCAGTGTTATTAACCAAGTTTTATACATTTTCTTTCAATTTTGGAGTTACTAAATTCACAAAAACATCATCCATACTCGGCAACACCTCCCAAGCTGCTTCTATTTTCACTTGCCCAATTAAGACTTTCAATAAATCTTCAAACGTATTATCACCTCTCATTTTCAATTTTGCAATAAAACGATCTTCCGCCAAAATCTCTTTATCTACTAATTCAAATCCTGTCCAAAGTGCATTTACAAAAGAAATCATGTTTCCTGTAAATTTCACGGCATATTCTCCAGATTTTTGGTCTTCCCGCAACGTTGAAACTTTACCATCCGCAATTTTTCTGGCTTCATGAATCAAAACCGCATTATCACATAATTCCTCCACGCTTTTCATGTTGTGTGTAGAAAGTACTATGGTTTTCCCTTTGGCTCTCATTTCGATTAATTCTTGGCGAATCAAGTCTGCGTTCATTGGATCAAACCCAGAAAATGGTTCATCCAATACAAGCAACTCTGGCTCATGCAATACCGCTGCAATAAATTGAATTTTTTGAGCCATTCCTTTCGAAAGTTCTTCAATCCGTTTTTGACGCCAATCTCCAATATTCCACTTATCCAACCAAAATTTAAGATTTTGCTTTGCATCTCTTGAGTCCATACCACGCAATCTTGCCAAAAAAAGCACCTGCTCTTCCACTTTCATCCCGCGATACAAACCACGTTCTTCAGGCAAATACCCCATTAAATTCACATGCTTCTGAGTCAATAAATCTCCCTGATAGCGAATATTTCCGCTTTCTGGTTCCGTGAGTTGATTTAGAATTCTTATTAACGTTGTCTTACCTGCCCCATTTGGTCCAAGCAAACCTGTAATTTTCCCAGTGTCTAATTTCAAAGAAACATCAATTAATGCTGGCTTACGGTTGTACGTTTTATATATGTTATTGATTTCGATCATAGAAAAGCTATTTCACACTAAAAATAATACTTGGCTCAAATATAGTGAATGGAACGTATACTAAAACTTATTTTATTGGACATTAATTTCATTTCAATAGCTCAACTCAACCGCTCAACACGATTCAAATACTTTTAGAGAAATAATGCAAATTCTGTTGAATCAAATACTTATATTTCAGCGCTAAAACGAGATTATGGTTAAAATTTTTCCCTTAGGTTTATTATTGTTTTTTTCTGTTTCATCATTTGATGCTCAGGAGAATAACTTTTTTCAAATTAAAGCTGATTTTTATTTGAAACATGGAAATCCGCAACCAGCAGCAACCGTAAGTGACGATGTGCATGCAAAATTTGCCCGATGGGAACAGTATTGGCAATCTAGAGTTGACAGTTTAGGCAACTTTCCGAATCAAAATGATGTAATCAAAACAGCTTCGAAAGTGCTGGAAGCTAATAGCAAAAAGACTTTTGCAAAATCAATATCAGGTAACTGGATTGCTGAAGGTCCATTCACTACTGTAGGTGGCTATTCTGGAATTGGCAGATTAAATTGCATGGCATTTGACCCAAGCAATCCAGCAAAATTTTGGTTAGGATCTCCTGCTGGAGGGCTATGGTTAACTGAAGATGGAGGGCAATCCTATATACCTAAAACGGATAATCTACCGGTTATTGGTGTGAGCGATATTGCCATTCACCCGTTTAACTCCGACACCATGTATATTGCAAGTGGGGATGCATTATCTGGATCAACGCGTACCTTTAACGGGACCAGTTATGGAGACACCAAAAGTTTAGGTGTTATGAAATCTGTTGACGGAGGGAACACTTGGAGCGCTACGGGATTAACGTTTCTCTCAGCCAGTCAAGCACAATTTAAATCACTGCTCATTCACCCAACCCAACCAAATATATTACTTGCTTTTACATCGCGAGGTATATTTAAAACAGTGGATTCTGGTGTTTCATGGGTAAGCACCAATACATCTTGGATCATGGATGCGGAATTTAATCCGGAAACTCCTTCAATTGTTTATGCGACTAAATTTAGCTTAGAAGGATACGCTCAATTTATGCGTTCGGATAATCTGGGAGATACTTGGACAAATACAACAGCGCTTTCAAATACTGTACGTATTGAAATCGCCGTTACCCCACAAGATGCTAATCGAGTTGATATCATGACCGTTAGTGACACTGAATATGGATTAAAAGGTCTCTTTAGATCAGAAGATGCAGGAATCACTTTTAATGAAATTATTCCAGTTGATTGTGCAACAAACAATTATTTGGGTTACAACATTGACGCATGTAATGGACAAGGCTATTACAGTTCTTGTTTAACTATAAACCCATTGGATAGTAACGAAATGTGGATTGGCGGGGTTGATAATTTCAAATCAACAGACAAAGGTTTGACTTGGGAAAAAATTACTAATTGGTATGATAATAATGTACATGAGGTAGTTCATGCCGATAAGCATTTCTTTGAATTCCACCCAATACTTCCGAATCTACTTTATTCGGGCAATGATGGCGGACTCTACAAAAAACAAGGAACACAAGCTTGGACAGATATAAGCAATTCTTTACAAATCAGTCAAATTTATCGTATTGGAGTAAATAAATTGGAGCCAAATAATATAATGATAGGCTTGCAGGATAATGGGACAAAAGAGTTGAAAAATGGAGTATGGCAAGACATCACCGGTGGAGATGGCATGGAATGCATGTATGATAAAGAAGATCCGAATATTGCATATAGTACTTCTCAAAATGGTTCAATTAACAGAACGTTAGACGGCTGGAACTCTTCCAACGATTTAGTTGACACCGAAGACAGTGATTGGATTACCATAATAACACAAGATCCAATGGATAGCTACACCGTTTTCACAGCAGGTAGGAACTTATTCAAATCAACCGACAACGGTGACACTTGGGCACAACTCACCGAACTTTCAGGTCAAAAAATTCAATCTATTGAAATTTCGGAAAGCAACAATCAAGTAATTTATTTAGTATTTGAAAATTCGATCAAAATGAGTTCGGATGGAGGAGTGACTTGGGTAAATAGAGGGAATCCTGGACCTTACATTACTTCCCTTGTAATTAGCAAGTATAATTCCAATGATATTTGGGTAACTTGTGGCAGATATGATGGAACGGTAGCAAGGAGGGTTTTCAAATCAACCAACGGAGGTTACTCATGGTCTAATATTTCTGGAACTTTACCCAATATGCCTGTAAATTGCAGCGCTTACCAAGCTGGAAATTTAAATCGAATTTATGTTGGAACAGATTTAGGTATTTTTTACAGAAACGATACAATGTCCGATTGGATCTCTTATGGACAAGGTTTGCCAAATGTACCTGTAGCAGAATTAGAGATTGATGATAATGCATTTAAAATTTGGGCGGGAACTTTTGGTAGAGGTTTATGGTCTTCTGATCTTTTCGGTACAGCTGGAGAAATTGGAGCATCGTTAGCTTACATAGATCAAACGAGCCAATTTCATGTTTACCCTAACCCATCAAACGGAATCTTTACCGTTGCGCAAAGAACTGGAAAAACCGAACCTTGCACCTATCTTGTAACCGATGCCAATGGCAGAACTGTTGCATTTGATTCAAATCCGTTCACACTCTCCACCAAAATTGATCTTTCTAGTGTTAGTCCAGGTGTATATTTTATTGAGATTAAGAACAACTTTTCTACTGCGGTTACAAAAATAATTATTCGCTAAAATAAAATTTTTTAGATCCTTTCAGCTCATAAAAGTCCGTTTCAAGAATTGGATTAACTTTGTAACATGAAGCTTAGAATACTTGTTATTATTGTTTTCTTTTTTCTACCCTCATTTACAAAGGCACAGCAACCTTCGTACTTCTTTCTTGGAGCGTTGGAATTCGAAGGAGTTCAAATTTATGATGTAATTCAAGATAAGAGTTTCAATTATTGGTTTTCTACCGACGAAGGTTTTTACAAGTATGATGGTTATGAATTTTCCAACGTTGAATGCGAAGGAATGAAAGGCCTTTCCGCATTTGGATTTGTCATCACCAAGAAAGGAGTTATTTTCTGCAATAATTTAAATAACCAAATCATAAAAATTGAGGATGGTAAGTGTTCTGTTTTTTATGAGCTTACCGAAGACGAAAGAACCAATGACTATCATGTAAATATAACGTCTAGCGATGAAATTATAGTTTGGGCCAAATCTTTTATTGTATTAAATGCTAAAGGGAAGAAAATTCAATCTTATTCAAAGAATGAATATTGTGCCTATTCTTTTAATACAAGTCTCCATGAATCGATAACTCACCCATCAAGTAGAGATTCTTTGTTTGCATACCGAGACCATCAATTAACAAAAATAAAGCTTCATATTCCAGGTGATACAATCACTGGCCTTTTGTATTTTTTTAAAATCAACGCTAAGACGTATGCTATAAATATTAAAAACAAACAACTTTACGCCTACAATGAAAATACGCATACCCTAACACTTTTACCTGCCAACGATCTCTTTAATAAAAAAGAGCATTTATACATGTACAACAAGGGAAATAGACTTTGGATAGCAGGAACTATTTCTGGAGTTTTAGCCATCGAAAATCCTGAATTGAGCAAAATACCAGCGGTCATTTTTCCCGAATATTTGATATCGGATATATTTGAAGATAACGAAGGAAACATGCTGTTGTCAACTTTCAATCACGGAGTAATTGTTATTCCGTCGATGTCGTTCCCAGATATATTACAGATCCCAGACAAAAAATCGGTTGTAAGTTTGGGAAAGGATCCTGATTTAGGAATATTGTTTGGAACTTTAACAGGTGATTTATTAGCTTATAAAAATAATAAATTTACAACCCTTAGCAGTTCAGGAACTAAACCACTACAAGAGATCTACAGTTGGCCCAACTTTCCATTCCTGATTTTTGATGACGGCGATATAAAAGCTTTGAACAAAAAGACAGGAGAAATAAGCACAATTTTGAGCAGTTATTCGCTAAAAGATGTTGCCTTAACGCAAGATAACACGCTACTTTTTGCCTTAAACACAAATATTTGTAAAGTCAATTGGAAAGGGGGAAAAAACTTTGAAATCAACCACGTAAACACGTATAAAATTCGTTGCTATTCAATAGCAGTGTCTCCAAAAAGCGGCAACATCATAGTTGCGACCTCGGATGGATTGAAAAAAATAAAAAAATCTGGAGCAATTGAAGATATTAAGTATAACGGCAAAACACTTTTTGTGAATACGATTTACACACTCCATAACACACTTTATATTGTTGCGAAAAAGCAAGGAATTCTAGTATTTCAGAACGATAAAATAATCAAGCAAATTTTGCCTAAAATAAATAATGTTGTTTTAGAAATACAAAAAATTAAAATAAAAAATAATAAGATTTATACCATAACGAGTCATGGTTTTTTTGTTTTCTCGATGAACGGCAAGTTAATTACCCAATTCAATAAGGCACGAGGATTTTCAACCAATAAAATCTTTGATTTCGAGATCTTAGAAAATGAAATTTGGATTAGTCATTCCCGAGGAGTTCAACTTGTAAAAGTAGGTCAACTCGAAACCAAAATAAAAAAACCCTTACTCCTTTTCAGTTCAATACAAGTCAATGGTATTCCGATTGACCCAATCCTAAAAAATCAAAAATTTGGCAGTAACCAAAGGAAAATCAAATTCGTTATTTCATCACCAACGCTTAGAAACACTGAAAATATACGTTATTACTTCAAATTAAAAGGATACGATGAAGAATGGCAAATTGCGAATTATTCGGAGAATGAAATTGTTTACAACGCATTAGAAGCGAATAATTATGTGTTTTTAGTGAAGTCTGAAAACCAAGGAGTCTTTAGTGCAACTAACTATTTTTCATTTTCCATTGCTGCACCGATTTACAAACGATGGTGGTTTACACTTGCTATAGCACTCTGTATTTTAGGAATCATAGTTCTATTTTATAAAAGACAATTACGAATTCAAAGTAAAAAAGCCGAAATGAAAAATGAGCTTAATTTCTCAAAGCTTACGGCTATTCAATCGCAAATGAATCCCCACTTCATTTTCAATTCACTGAATTCAATACAAGACTTGGTTTTAAAAGGCGATATTGACAATTCGTATTCTTTCATTACCAAATTTTCGAACTTAATCCGACGTACGCTAAATTATTCGGATAAAGATTTTATAGAATTTGAGCAAGAAAAAAAGTTAATTGAACTCTATTTATCTTTAGAAAAATTACGCTTCAAAAACGAATTGGAATATGAAATCATTGCGAAGGATATCGATTATATTCAACTCCCACCTATGCTCATTCAACCTTTTCTTGAAAATGCTTTAATCCATGGTTTGCTGCATAAAGATGGAACTAAAAAAATTAAAGTGACTTTTCTACTCAGCGATGTGCTAACCTGTGTGATTGAAGACAATGGAATTGGTCGTGAAGAAGCTACAGCAATTAAACTTCGCCAACGTTCAGAACACGAATCATTTTCAAGTGCGGCGATTAAAAAGCGTTTTTCTATCTTAAGTCAACATTTTAAAGGTAAACTTGGCTACTTTTATGAAGACTTAACGGCAGGAGGAATTGCAACCGGTACGAGAGTAACGTTAACTATTCCGAT
>JAYSRU010000032.1:0-19413 GCA_043720875.1 Crocinitomicaceae bacterium | reverse complement strand
CCAAGCAACAATAGGTTGAGCATCCGTACTTAAATCCGTAAATTGAACATCTTGTGAAACATAAGCACTCGTTGGATTGATACTAAAACTAGCGGTTGGTCCAGTATACACATTTATCGTTTGAGACAACGAATCGATACAACCATATGCACTTGTCGCAATAAGTTGAACTGCGGTGTTTCCTGTAGAATTAAATTGAATCAGAGGATTTTGAAGGTTACTAGAACCTGTTGCAAACGTCCAATCCCAAGCAACAATCGTTGAAGCCGGAACTACAGTTCCATCGAAAAATTCGGTCATATTACTTAAGCAAGGTGCAGGCGTACTGAATGCAACATTTGGTAAGTAGTGTACGATTATATTTTTTGTTAATGAATCCTTACAGCCATTCGAAGATGTAACAATGAGTTGAACAGCATTGGCTCCTTCATTAGGCAAGGTAAGTGAAGGATTAGTTAATGGTGAATTCAAGCCAGTTGGAAAGTTCCACTGTGTAGAAACAATTGGATCAAATGAGGTTGAACCATTGACAAACGTTGTATTCAAGCCAAGACAAACAGAATCTGCTGTAAAATTTACTTGTGGTGACGGTATGATTACCGTAAACAACGTATCAGTTATTACACCACAACCACCGTTATTCGTACTGCTAAAAATTAATGCAACTCCTCCGTTTATTGAGTCATTTAAACCATGTGTGTAAATCGCAATAAACGCATTTGGATTATTGAATGATCCATCTCCTAAGGTTGACCATACACCCGTTCCAGTTGACGAAGATCCTGTAACTGGAGATGGCGTTCCAGAACAAATAGTATCAATAGCAACAATACTAACAATTGGTGCAGGAAAGAACGTTAGTATCAAAGTATCGCTAACATTCGCACAGTTTCCGTTATTAACATTCGACCCAATAATAAGAATTGAACCTAACAAGGTATCTGCCGGAGTAGGAATATAAGTAGTGTTTGTTCCAGTTGGATTAGAAAAAGAACCTGTTCCGCCAAAGGTCGACCAAACAACGCCTCCACTAAAATTTGTTACAATACTAAACGGGATGCTAGTGGTATCACTACAAACAGAAACGTCGGCACCTACTGCTGCTGTTGGACCAGAACTAAATACGATTTTTAATGAATCTGTACTCGCACCACAAAAACCGTTACCCGTTGTGGTAAAACTTATGTAGGTTGAATCGTTAGAAAACTCGGTAGCAGAAATAGTATAAACAGGATTTAGAGTAGTAATACTTGGAGCAAAAGTCCCCCCACTTCCAGTCCAAAAACCTCCACTCGCTCCACCCGTTAAACCAAGTACTTGAATTGATGGATTACTGTAACAAGAAACCGTATCATTTCCAACAAATGCAACGGGCTGTGGCTGAACGTAAACTGGTTTACTTATCGTATCTCGACAACCATTTGAATTCACAACGATATGAACTATTGTATCTAAATAAGGTAAAGTATATTGATTTGAGGTTGCGCTCACTCCAGTTTGCGCAGGTCCACCTATGCCGAAATCCCAAGAATAGCTTGCCCCTGTTCCATTGAAATAAGTAGAATTGTCAACTGCGGTCACCGTCATACCTTGACAGATTGAATCAGCATAAGTAAAATCCGCAACAACACCAGAAATTGGAACAATTAACGTAGTAGTATCTGCGCAAGCTGTACCTTTCTGAGCAATCAAAGTTACTGTGTAATTACCATAAGAAGGAAATGTGAAAATTGGATTGGTTGTACTTGTTGTGTCTGTAGTAGCTGCAGTTCCAAAATCCCAAAAGAAACCGTTTGCACCTGCAGTAGATGTATTTGTAAATTGAATTGGTGCAGTGCTACAACCGGTTACAGGTAAAATCCCTGCCTCCTTCAAGGGTGGACAAAAGACTACGTTGAACTGGAAATCTCGAACAATCCGACCAATTAGCACGCCGTCTCGGTATTCTTCACACATTATTCCGACAACATATTGACCTAACGCAGCAGGAACCCCATTAATAACCCCAGTATTACTAATTGTCAGGGGCGCTCCTGGAATCATATTTAATGAATTTGCTGCTGTGAATCCTGGCACGTAATTTATGTTTGTGAACAAAATGTTATTGGGAGCAACACCTCCAGGAAAAGTTGGAAACATACCCGCCTCCCCGTCCCAAGGATGATAAAACGAATACACCAAACTATCACCGTCTGCGTCGTTGGCGGCATGATTAAAATCCAGATCTCTTCCAGCACAAACAAATACCGGAGGAAACTCAGACCAAACTGGTGAAGAATTCGATAGCAATGTATTTAAATTTGGTATATATGTTTCTAACGACTCCCCAGAAGTTAAAGGGCTTACCACATTATCTAAACTTGCATTTCTGTTTACGACTTGGAAGATTAAGTGATACCCACTGGCCAAAGGAGGTAAATTAATCAATCCAGAATAAATAGCTTCTTCAACACAGATTCCTGGGTTCGCAGCACACGTATCAATCAATGGATTCAAAACAGTTGTACCCAATCGAGGCAATGTAACATTTAGTCCTAAATTCGTTGCTGTGTTCGATCTAACCGAAATTGTTGCATTTGCGTTAAAATTTGCATTTCCAGCCGCACAATCACGATACAACTTAAGCTTTATACGAAACGTTGAGCCACCTAAATGCTCATACGTTAAACTTCCTCCAACAATGTGAGTAGCTTGAATATCAATTATCTTAACAAAAAACAGTAAAAGAAGTAGTAGTTGTTTCATCATGCGTATAATTACAATTGCGTAAATTTAGTGAATTCGTCCAACATAACAATAAATTCTTTTAAATTCTTTTTTTTATCGATAAAACTAGATAATCTGCCAAAAATGACTTAAATTTGTTTTGAATTTTACTGTTCCCAAACAGTTGATCCATAAAACAAATACAAAATGACACTAAAAAACTACATCTACGCACTGTTTATAACATTTCCAATTTTAATAAGCGCACAAATAAATGTGCAATGGGAAGCTCGTTATAATAATTCACCAGCCAACGCTGTGGATCAAGTAAAAAGTATGAGTATTGATTTTGCAGGATCTGTTTACACAACAGGCACTTCTTTTAACGGAACAAATTTTGATGCCGTATTAGTGAAATGTGATGCAACTGGGGCACAACAATGGATTCATACCTATAACGGAGCATTTAATGGCTTTGATGATGTGATTGATATTGCACAAGACGGTGCAGGTAACACCTATATTTGTGGCATAACTCAAGTAACTGCAACGGATTATGATATTTTTGTTCGCAAAATCAATTACTTAACAGGAGCAGTTGTTTGGAATTATATTTTTCCAGGAACAGCAAACTATGACATTTGTAATGACATAAAAATTGACAATGCTGGAAATGTTGTTGTGGCTGGCGGAACAGCCGCATCTACTACAGATTATAATTTTGCCGTGTTTAAAGTTAGTGGAGCTGCAGGAACATTGACTTGGCAACAAAGTTTTAATTCCACAGGAACCGATAGAGACGTAGCAAAAGCCTTAGTAATTGATCCTTCCAACAATATTTTTGTTGCCGGAGAAACTGCCGGAGTTGGAGCACTTAATTACTATGTTCGAAAATACAATTCTGCTGGCGCAACTTTGCTAAGTACAGAAGTAGACGGCTACACGCAAAATGATTCACCCGATGAAATTGTCTTAGATGGTTTGGGTAATGTAATAGTTACCGGTAACAGTTTCAGAAGTATCATTGAAGAGGAGGATGTTTTTACTGTTAAATTAGATGCTGCAACCTTATCCCTAGCTTGGAAAGTTGCGTATTCTGGTTCGAATCAGGACATTGACAACGGTTATGATGTTACTGTTGATGCGCTAAACAATATTTACGTAGCAGCAAGAACAAAAGGTTTAGGTACAGCTGAAGATTTTACAATTATAAGATACCGACCTAACGGAACGCAACATTGGGTTTACCGATACCCTACTGTTGGTAATATTTACGACGAAGCTAATACTGTTACCGTTAATTCAAATTTTGATGTTTTTGCTGGAGGCTACACTTATGGTGTAACTTCAAACAATGATTTTCTTACCTTAAAATTAGATACTTTAGGCGTTCAAGCTTGGAATACTACTTTTAACGGTCCAGCTAACAATAGTGATCAATCTGTAAAATCTATTTTTGATGCTAACGGTAATATATTTGTTGCAGGAACAAGTAAAGGTGCTGGAACAAATAAAGATTTTTCAACCATAAAATACTGTCAGTATACAACACAAGCTGGATCAGATGCCGCTATTTGTATCGGTGGAACAACCGCACTTAATGGAATTGGAACCGGTAATTTTGTATGGGGAGATGTCAGTGGAACTCCGATTGTATCGGCAGGATTTTCTTGTACAACTTGTAATAACCCTACAATTAGTCCTACAACTACCAGTACTTATACCTTAGCAAGTACAAACGCTTTAGGATGTGTAGATTTAGATACAATTACTATCGTTGTAAACCCATTGCCGGGCCCGGTGATTACGACAAGCGGAGCAGCGACGCTTTGTGCAAACGATAGCATCACTTTAACTTCAAGTGTTGCATCATCTTATTCATGGTCAAACGGTGACTTAACACAATCCACTACTGTTCAAACCGGTGGAATATATACCATAACTGTAATTGACGCACAAGGTTGTGCCAATTCAACCGATACTACCATAACCGTTTATCCAGTTCCAACAGTAAGCCTTGGTGCTGATGTTCAAATTTGTTCTGGAACCAGTGCAACATTAAGCCCAAGCGGTGGATTAACTTACTTATGGAATTCAGGATATGGAATTTCTAACCTTACGGCTTCAACCCAATCCGTTGGACCTTTAAATGCCTATACTTACATCGTTGAAGGAACGAATAGCTTTGGCTGTACCGACATGGATACGATTGTAGTTAACATCTTACCATTACCTTTAATTATATTAGATGCTGATATTGCAGTATGCCCAACGTTTCCGGTATCATTTACCGCAAGTGGTGCAACGTCGTACGTTTGGAATGCAGGAGCTGGAATCACTAATTTAACGAGCCCAAGTCAAAACTTCACCCCAACCGTTTCAGCGCAATATGTGGTAACTGGAACTGCATTTAACGGATGTATTGATACAGATACGATTAATGTAAGTGTAGGTACAGATTCTGCGCCAATCACAGTTTCAATTAACTTTACAACTACAACGATTACTGCAAGTTCAGGTGTTAATATAGAATGGTATCACGACGGAATAGCTACAGGTATCACAACGATCAGCATTGATTACAGTGTTTTACCCTTAACTGCAGCAGGAACTTACTATGTTGTGTACACGAATGTAGCCAACGGATGTATCTTTCAATCTAATACGGTTGAACCAACATTGGCAATTCAAGAGAATGATGCGATTAGCGGAGTTAAAATATTCCCTAACCCAACATCAAACAGTATCACGGTTGCATTCGATGCAACAGGGGAAACGAACACAGATGTAACATTAATGGATGCAACGGGTAAGATAGTTTTTACCACTCAAATAACAACAGCTACAGTCCAAATTGATTTATCTGCGTTTTCTACTGGCATCTACACTTTAAGTTTGAAAAACAAGGAAAGCGGGCGTGTTGTGAGAAGAAGAATTCAAAAAATATAGCTTCGACAAGCTCAGCTACATTTTATAAAATACGGGTATGTAGATTTTAGACTAATCAAAAATTGATTACATTAGTCTTATGAAAACTCTAATTTTAGTATTACTATATTTCTCACATTCTTTTAGTCAAGATGATATAACATCAAGATTAAAGTGCTTGTTGGCTGAGTCTACAAAAATTGAATATTCTGGACAAGGAAGAATTATTATTTTTTCTGGTTGCAGTAAAGAATTAAGTAGTTACTCAAAAAAGATTGACAAAGACACCTTATTAAATGTTTTAGTAAATATCCTAGTCGCAGGAGACACTTCACTTGACTGGAACACGCATTTACTTTTACTCAATCAAATTCATTACAACGGAAAAAGATACGACCCTTCCAAAATTACATCATGGAGAGAAAAATTTAAAATATCTGACATTGATTATTGGTTAGCCTATCGAGAAGAAGAGATTTCAAGACCAACGAACGATAAATAGGCTTCCCGAAGACACACTAAAAAAAGAAGAAGGGAACCTTTGCTACTGCTCGAGTTCCCTTCTACCTGTTTGTTGATAATTGATCCAAAAGTATATACCGTAAAACCAACAAAAAGGTTTCACTTTGGAACATTAAAAAATTGTTAAAAGCAAAAAGCATCCGCCAATTGACGAATGCTCTTAAATACTAACTTGAGTTATTGCTTAGTTTTGACCAATCAAATCTCCACCAGTTTTTGAGATGGCACTTTTTTCAAAACGCAATTGAGAACCTTCAGAATTTACAACTACTGTAGTTTCTTGCATGGAAACAATTTTACCGTGAACTCCACCAATTGTTACAATCTTATCCCCTACTTTCATTCCTTCTCTGAATTTCTTTACTTCTTTTTGCTTTTTCATTTGTGGTCTGATCATGAAAAAGTAGAAAACTACCATTACCAAAACCAACATTATTATGCTTTGCATTCCGTTTGCTCCGCCTGCCGCTGCTGCTAAAATCATCTTATTTTATTTTATTAATTTATTACTTACTTGTTATGTTCGCTTTCACGATTAAAATTGTTGCCGAAGGCGTTGTATTTGCCACAATTGTAGCAGTTTTCTCTAACTTACCCAACTGTGCTTTATCTGTTGCTATTTCTAAGGTAACAAAACCTTCTTCACCTGGTGCAATCGGTTCTTTTTCAAAATCTGAAACCGTGCATGTACAACTTCCAGAAACCGTTGCAATTATTAATGGAGAATTTCCTGTATTTTTCACCATGTATTTTGCTGAAACAATTTCACCTTTTAGTACATTTCCTGCATTAAACAAATGTATAACTTCCATTGTTGTCCTTTCGCCTACAATAGATCCTTTTTCTCCGCATGCGAGCAAAGCGAAACTTAAGCTGATAAATAGTATTTTTTTCATCTTTTCGTTATTAGCTGATTAAACCTCTTCCAATTTTAACGATCTTATTGTCTTCTTCCAATTTATCAATCGCTTTGTCCAAAATTCCATTAATAAATCCATTACTTTTTGGAGTACTGTAGAATTTAGAAATTTCAATGTACTCGTTCAATGTAACTTTCTTAGGAATATAATTGAATGCTTGAAGTTCGGTAATTGCCATTTTCATTAACAATACATCCATTTTAGCGATTCGATCTAATTCCCAATTCTTTGTCAAATCTTCAATCAATGCACTATTTTCTTTGTCCCAAACAATCGTTTTGCGGAACAAGATATTAATGAAATCGATTTCTTCTTCAGGCTCTTTGTATAAAGGCATTATCTTATTATCGCCTTCTTCGCTGAACGACTTTAAGGTTTTAATAACCATAGAACAAGCTAAATCTATATCATCCAACCAGTGAATGCTTTTGTCTTCAAAATAAGTGTAAAGCGGAGGAAAATTAGCTATATCTGTTTTAAATAATGCGATCGCAAAGCTTTTGTCTTCTTCAAAACTTGATTCTTCACTGTTCATGTATTGGAAATACACTTCAGAATCTTTCAACGCTAAAACCATTTTCTTCAACATTTCTTGCGTGTCATCTCCAACCCAGTTCACATTGAATTTTTCTGACTCACGACGCAGGCTTACATTGTTTTCCAATAACGCAATTACTTTGTTGTTCACCAACTTCATATTTGGATTAAGGTCATCTTCCGACGGTCTCATCTTCTGTTTTGCATCATCCATTTTTGCAACGGTGATGGACTTGATTTCAATAAAACTCAATAATAAGTACAAATACAAATCATAAATACGATCAACCGAACTCAATAATTCGCGTTCAGCTTTCGCATGATTGGTTTCTTCACTCTGAAAATACGCATAAAGCGCTTGTAAAACTTTAATTCTTAAATGCCTTCTATTCAACATATTACATTGGTAACTTTACTTTTCCGATAGCAGCAATACGCTCTTCGGCAATTCTATTTGCAATTGTATAGGTTGGAACATTGTCCGCACTAGCTCTTTCTAAAATAGAACCAATTGTTGTATAAATTTCATCTGCTTTAGTTAATGCCCATTCCGAAGAAAAGCCCATAACCTCAGAATAACAATTTATAACACCTCCTGCGTTTAATGCAAAATCTGGTGCATAAATAATTCCTTTTTCGGTAACCAGTTTACCGTGAATTTGTTCAATTGCCAACTGATTATTAGCCGCTCCTGCAATGATAGCACAATTCAATCGGGCTAATGTCTCATCATTTACTGTTGCTCCTAGTGCACATGGCGCATAAATATCCATATTCACGTCATAAATATCATTGATTCCAACAGCTTTAACACCGTATTGAGCCACTAATCTTTTAACCGTTTCATCATTCATGTCACAAATGGTAATATCTGCGCCTTCTTTTGCTAACGAAGCAACTAAATATTCACCAACGTGACCAACACCTTGCACAGCAATTTTTTTACCGACTAAACTATCACTCCCAAATTGTTTTTTAGCGCATGCTTTCATTCCAACATAAACACCTTGAGCAGTAACTGGAGATGGATCGCCTGATTTACCTGGCAAACCTACAACGTGATTCGTTTCCATTTTAACGTAAACCATGTCTGATGTCGAAATTCCTACATCTTCTGCAGTAATATATTTCCCTCCAAGACTTTGTACAAATTTACCGAAGCGACGCATTAAAGCTTCTGACTTCATGGTTTTCGCATCACCGATAATAACCGCTTTACCTCCACCTAAATTTAAACCAGAAATAGAATTTTTGTAAGACATTCCACGAGAAAGACGCAAAACATCGTTCAAAGCATCCATTTCATTGTTGTACGCCCACATACGCGTTCCTCCCAACGCAGGTCCTAAAACTGTATTGTGAACCGCAATGATTGCCTTCAAACCAGTTTCATTATCGTTGCAAAACAATATTTGCTCGTGGTTGAATTTACTCATTTGAGCCAAAACTGGATTCTCCTCAAGATTTACTTGACTTATATCTTTTACTTCAAACATATTACTGATAAATTAGTGATATTATTTAATCCTTCTGGTTACTTTTGTAAAAACTTTCACATTAACTGCTTCAAAAAGGTGTGCAAAGTTACAAATTTAATCACAATGAAATCCCTCAAATACCTCAATAAATATTTTGTAAAATATAAATACCGCTTACTGTTAGGTGTTTTGTTTATTGTGCTGTCGGATATTTTTGCTGCCGAAATGCCTTTAGTGATGTCTGATGCTGTAGATTTATTCACGGAAAAGATGAAAGCATTATCTAACAAAGCTCTAGATATCAGCAACAACCCTAAATCTTTACGTGAATATAACCCCATAATTATTGCAATTTTTAACAATTTGCAGTCAACGATAGCCTTGGCTTTATCTCTTGCTGGAATCTATGTTTTATATTCCATCTTGCGCGGTTTCTTTTTGTTTTTACAGCGTCAAACAATCATTGTAACTTCAAGATATATAGAGTATGATTTGAAAAATGAAGTGTATGACCAATATCAAAAGCTGGGATATCATTTTTATAAGAAAAATAACACTGGCGATTTAATGAATCGAATCTCAGAAGATGTCGGCCATGTGCGCATGTATCTAGGGCCCGGAGTAATGTACACCATTAACCTTGCGGTGTTGTTTTTCATTATTGTCGGTTACATGTTATCCATAAACGGATATATGACCTTGGTTGTATTAATTCCCCTACCGATCATGTCGATCATGATTTATTTCGTTTCTAGCCGAATGAACCGTCAAAGTAAACGGGTGCAAGAAGAACAATCTAACATGACCACCTTAGTGCAAGAAACGTTTTCCGGATTAAGAGTTGTACGCGCGTTTAGCAAAGAAAAAGAACGACAAAGTTTATTTGCAGAACAAAGCGATGCTTATTTGAAAAAGAATATGACACTGGTAAAAACAAACGCTCTATTTATGCCAACCATTATCTTTTTGATCGGTTTGAGTAATGTTTTAACCATTTACGTGGGAGGTGAAATGGTCGCTGCTGGTAAAATATCAATGGGAAATATTATTGCGTTTCTCGCCTATGTGAATATGCTTACATGGCCATTTGCAAGTGTTGGTTGGGTTACCTCGTTAACGCAAAGAGCAGCAGCTTCTCAAGCTAGGATCAACGAGTTTTTAAAGGAAATACCCGAAATTAACACAGAAATTGGTGTTAAAATTGACGTGCACGGCGATGTTAAATTTGAAGCTGTTTCTGTCACCTTCGAAAACACTGGAATCCAAGCGCTAAAGAACATTAGTTTTCAGGTTCAAAAAGGTGAAACTCTTGCTATTTTAGGAAGAACAGGTTCAGGAAAATCGACCATATTAAGTTTATTATCTCGCACAATTGACCCAACTTCTGGCACCGTAAAAATTGATGGGCACGATTTAAAATCTATACAGCTCGATCATTATCGCTCCCAAATTGGCGTTGTACCCCAAGATGTATTTCTATTTTCTGACACAATTGGAGAAAACTTAAAATTCGGAACAGCAGATCACGAATTAAGTAATCAAGAACTGATTGACGTTACTATTAAAACGCACGTTTATCATAATATTAACGAATTCCCTGACAAATTCGACACACTACTAGGGGAACGCGGAGTGAACCTTTCTGGCGGACAAAAACAACGACTAACCATAGCGAGAGCATTAGTGAAAAAGCCTCGAATGATGTTATTTGATGATTGCCTTTCTGCCGTTGATACAGAGACTGAAGATATTATATTGAAAAACATCGGACTTGAAATGCAAGGCAAAACGTCTATTATTGTGAGTCATCGTATCTCCACAATTCGAAATGCTACACGTATTTTAGTACTTGAAAATGGTGAAATCGTTGAAGAAGGAACGCCTACAGATCTTTTACAAAAAGGTGGGATTTATGCAGAAATGTATCAAGCCCAGTTGACCGAAGAGCAATAAAATTGTGCATAACTCTTCTAGTTTTTAGCGCAAAAATGATAAAAAAATCTTCATATTTGTAGTTACTAAATTGACAGGGATGGATTTTGACAATGGCAATCGTAATGACGACGTATATTCAAAGGTAGTACGTGCAGGAAAAAGAACTTATTTCATTGACATCAAATCCACGCGAAGTAACGATCTTTACATCACCTTAACTGAAAGTAAACGAGTTGGCCCTGAAGGAAGCGAAAACTACCAAAAGCATAAAATTTTCTTATACAAAGAGGATTTTGAAAAGTTCCGAGATGGTTTGGATGAAGTTTTTGACAAAATGGACGAACTGAGCAACCATGACAATGAGATCCAACCTCAAGACACTTCAAGTCAGAAAGAAGTATCTTTTGAAGATTTAAATTAAATAGAAGTAGAAATAAATTATGGCAAAAATAATTGCAATAGCGAATCAAAAAGGAGGAGTTGGAAAAACAACTACTGCCATTAATTTGGGAGGATGTTTAGGAGTGTTGGAATATAAAACGCTAATTGTAGATGCTGATCCACAAGCAAATGCTACTTCTGGTGTTGGATTCAATCCAAACAGTGAAAACAATATTTACGATTGTTTGATGAACGACATTCATCCATCAGAATTAATCATTCCAACCAATAACCCAAATTTAGACATTTTACCATCGCACATTGATTTGGTGGGTGCTGAGATTGAAATGATTAATCTACCCAATAGAGAGTATTTACTCAAGGCTGCTTTGGATAAAATTAAAGACCTGTATGATTTCATTATAATCGATTGCTCTCCTTCACTTGGCTTAATTACTGTAAATTCATTATGTGCCGCAGATGCCGTAATTGTGCCTGTACAATGTGAGTTTTTTGCATTAGAAGGCTTGGGAAAACTATTAAATACAATTAAAATAGTGCAAAGTCGACTTAACCCTGACTTGGAAATTGAAGGGATATTGCTCACGATGTACGATACACGTTTACGCTTAGCTAATCAAGTAGTTGACGAGGTAAAAACACATTTTCAAGACTTAGTTTTCGATACAATTATTCACAGAAACACTAAACTTGGCGAAGCACCAAGTCACGGAGAAACGATAATCATGCACGATGCTACAAGCAAAGCAAGTGTAAATTATCTTAACTTTGCACGTGAAATCTTGCAAAAAAACAACCTTACAGGAATCCACTCAAGCGATAAAACAATAACATTTGACAATGAGCTCTAATACAAAGAAACGATCTGCACTAGGAAAAGGCTTGAGTGCTTTACTTGAAAATGCGGCAACCGATATTACTTCAAAAACTCCTCAACATACCGGAACATTAGGTTCCGTGTCGCTGATTAGTTTAGATATGATTGAAGTTAATCCTTTCAATCCTAGAACGGAGTTTGATGCTGAGGCATTAGAAGAACTAAAAGAATCGATTCTTTTGCACGGAATTATACAACCGCTTACGGTACGTAAATTGGGTCGTGATAAATACCAATTAATTTCAGGAGAAAGAAGGTTTAGAGCTTCTCAATTAGCTGGATTAACCGAAGTTCCAGCATATATTCGTTTAGCCAATGACCAAGCTATGCTTGCGTTAGCAATTGTCGAAAACATACAACGAAAAGATTTAAATGCAATCGAGGAAGCGTTGGGTTACCAACAGCTTATTGAAGAATGCAAATTAACGCAAGACGAATTAAGTAAACAAGTTTCCAAAAGTCGATCGGTAATTACAAATTACTTGCGTCTCTTAAAACTTCCTGTTGAAGTTCAAATGGGAGTAAGAAAAAATGTAATCTCTATGGGTCATGCGCGTGCCTTGGTATCTGCTGGAACTGAAATCGAACAACTTGAAATTTTCGAGCGAATACTAACCGAGAATCTTTCGGTAAGAGAAGTTGAACAATTGGTGAAAGGTAACGATCCAAGACCAGCAAAATCAATTGGAACTTCAAATACTCCTCCAAGTAGCACAATTTCTGCCCAAGAAAGAACTTTTCAAGCTCATTTAAGCGATAAACTTGCTACCAAAATTGAAATCAAAAAGGGTAACAGCGGTGGTGGAAAATTAAGTATTGTTTTCAATTCAGAAAGTGACCTTCATCGTATTATTACTCTTTTAAATAAATAGTATTGCGTTTATTGCTCTTATTTTTACTGTTCAACCATACTAGCTTTGCTCAAACGAAAGATTCATTGAGTAATGTAGATACTGTACATCACCATTCACCTAGAAAAGCTGCGTTATTTTCTGCTATTGTTCCAGGAATGGGACAAATTTACAACCACAGCGCCATGCCAAAAGGTAAGAAAAAAGCATTTTGGAAAGTACCCTTAATCTTTGCAGGACTTGGAACAACGGGATATTTACTCTACGTGAATCAAAAAAAAGCAACGGAATACAAAACAGAATACAAAACGCGAATAGCCGGAAATATTGGAGATCCAGATTTATTAATCTATAACAATGATGCGATCCTGAGTCTTTTCTATACCCACCAATCGCGCAGAGATTTGTTTATTTTAGGAACTGCTACCATTTACGGATTTCAAGTAGTGGATGCATTAATCGAAGCACATTTTGTTGATTTTGACATTTCTAAAGACTTGAGTTTGAAAATCACTCCAGCTTATGTTGCAAATGCCTACGCTGGTGTTCGCCTCAACTTAAAAATAAAATAACACATGAAAATCGCATTAATTGGTTACGGAAAAATGGGGAAAGCGATTGAAGAAATTGTGATCGAACGTGGCCATACCATTGCCGAAAGGTATACAAGTTCACTTCCCTTCAACGCCGACAACCTTTGCCCTTTTGATGTTGCCATAGAATTCACACAACCTAGTTTAGCCCTTGCGCACATTGATGTTTGCTTGGAAAATGACGTACCTGTAGTTGTAGGTACAACCGGTTGGAATGAGGCTTTACCAAGTATTACCCAAAAAACGAACGACAAAAATGGAGCATTGCTTCATGCTTCGAATTTCAGTTTGGGTGTAAATTTATTTTTTGTACTCACGCAACAATTAGCGAAGTTGATGAATCATCGTGACTATACTGCTTCGATTGAAGAAATTCATCATTTACAGAAATTAGATGCCCCAAGTGGTACAGCTATTACCACTGCTGAGAAATTGATGCAAAACCAAGACAATTATACAACTTGGAAAAGCGAAACTGGAAAAGCACCATTGGTAAGTCCAACAGAATTGGCTATTACCGCATTGCGTGAACCCAACGTTCCAGGCACACATCATGTACATTACGATTCTCCTGAAGATCGAATTACCTTAAGTCACGAGGCTAAAAACAGAAGAGGATTTGCCCTTGGAGCGGTATTGGCCGCAGAATGGATCCTAGATAAAAAAGGTATTTATACGATGAGCGATGTGCTCCAATTAAAATAATTAAATTTACGAATTCAAATACAAAACAATGAACGCATTATATTATTATATTTTTCTTTTGGCTCATCCCTATCTTGCAGGTTGGTGGATTACTTTTTCAAAATCTGGCCATAAATCTTGGGAGGCATTATTGCCTGGGTACAATTATTTTGTTGCGTTTAAAATTTCATGCAAAAAACCTTGGTGGGTGTTATTGATGTTATTTCCCGGCGTACATTTGGTGATGTGGGCAGTGGTAAATGTTAGTTTATTGAGACGTTTCAATTACTACAGCTTTAGTGATACCTTACAAGGAATTTTCTTTCCCTACCTCCTATTTTGGAAAATAAACAAAGACGAAAAAAGTGTTGCGCGTGGTGAAACGAATTGGTCTAACCCAAAAGACACCAATGGCAGAGCGAATGGAGATCATTTGGTAATGGCGTTAACTTTACCCGTTGTTGGACACGCATTGGCATTAGGTGTTGGTGCGGTAAGCAAAGATTTACCGGGCAAAAAAACCAGAATAAAAGATTGGAGTGATAGTATTTTGTTTGCCTTAGTTGCCGCTAGTATTATTAGAACCTACGTATTTGAACCCTTTAATATCCCAACGGGATCCATGGAGAAAACAATGATGGTAGGAGATTTTCTATTTGTAAATAAAATGGCTTACGGTAGTAAAGTTCCAGTTACTCCCTTATCGTTTCCCTTGGTGCACAACACTATTCCGTGGATCAATGTTAAATCTTACTTAGGCATTGAAACGTGTTCGTATACCCGTTTACCTGGTTTCGGACAAGTACAACGTAATGATGTGGTGGTTTTCAACTATCCTTCTGGAGATACTGCGGTTTACGATCCTCGCGTTCCAGACGGATTAATGGGACATGATTACCATGGTTTGTTGAATAACGAAGCTATTTTTCAAGGTCAATTGAAAGGCTATTCTGCTGCTGACATCGTAAAAAACTTTTCTGAACTGAAAAACGAAGCAAGACGCGTTTTTGCAGAAGACAAGATTACGCATACTTCTTATGATGGTGGTTTCATTGAACATTACGGAATCATTCCGCGTCCTGTAGACAAGCGTGAAAACTACATCAAGCGCTGTGTAGGTATACCTGGTGATGTTATTGAAGTGAAGAAATCTATGTTGTACGTGAATGGTAAGTTAGCTTGGACATCTCCTACGCAAAATCAACAATATGTGGCCACAAACCTCCGACTTCCAAGTCAAATCGTAATGGAAGAAAAGTACGGACTTGAGTACGATGGCGGTCAATATGCATTAGATGGTTCAAAAATGGACTTAACCCAAAATCAATTGCGCATGTTGAAAAAGGATTTCCCTAATGCCAAATTCGTAAAGGTTTCTTATCCAAAATCTGGTAGTGTAGTTTTACCTGATAGTTTGAAAAATGACTTGAATTATCTAGCAGCTAAGAAATTAGACAACCTAAGTTACTTCCCTAAAGATTTTAACTACGATTGGACAGCAACCGACTTTGGAGCCTTAACAATTCCGAAAAAAGGAGTGAAAATCAAGTTAAACACGAGCAACATTGCACTTTACAGACGTGTAATCACGGCGTACGAAGGACACACCTTAGTTGAAAAAGGCGATAAGATTATCATTGATGGCAAAGCGGTAACATCGTATACATTTGGAATGAATTACTATTGGTTAATGGGAGACAACCGTTACAATTCTGCCGATTCACGTGTTTGGGGATTTGTTCCTGAAGATCACGTGGTGGGTAGAGCTAGTTTGGTTTGGTTTAGTAAAAGTCCTTATGCTGGTGTGCGAACGGAGCGCATCTTTAAGATCGTTAAATAGCAATTCGTTTCCATGCAGCTCTTCCCTACCTCATCATTTGGACCGATTTCTTATTTTCAAGAAATTGCAAAATATGAGAACGTAGCGATCATTAGCCATGATGTGTATGAAAAACAATCTGAACGTAATCGCTATGCTATTGCAACTTCGCAAGGAATGCAATGGCTAACAATTCCTGTGCGCCGCGTTGATGGTTCTAAAACAATCACTAGTCGGATTGAAATTGACCATTCGACGGATTGGGCTAAAAAACATTGGAAAGCCTTAGAAACAGCGTATAATGCTTCGCCTTTTTTTGAACATTACGCGCTAGAGCTCAAAGCGATGCTGTTTCAGGAAGAAACGAATCTCTTGCGTTACAATACGAATTGTTTAAACACGATATTATCGCTTTTTGATTTAGAAACGAATGTGCGTATCAATTCAGAAGTTACGCGCTGTGAACAGGATTATTTTCAAGCCAATACAGAAAATCAGACCGAGTACCAGCAGGTTTTATTCAAAAACCCAGCGTTTATACCTAATCTTTCAATTCTTGATTTGTTGTGTTGTGCTGGTCCTTTGGGCAGGAAGATGTTGGTTTAGGTGTGAGAGATTCGAAACCGCTCAATTCTTCACAACCCGCCATTCTTTTTTCTTACCGTCTGCAATTACTTGCACAATGTATGACCCGTTTGTAAAAGTAGAGAAAGCTAAACTTTATTATTGAAATACTCGTTTTGGTTTTGCCTTAAAATTTATCTGATAAACCAATGAAGACTGTAGATATACTCCATATCGAAATATATAATTATTATCATATTGAACCCTACTCTTACCTTTCATTTGCCAACCAGCTGAGATATTGAAACCAATTTTTTTATAGAATAAAATCCCAAACTTCACACCCAATGTTGCAAAGACATCCTTATAGTTTTGATTCATTAACACAAAAGAATTAGCGTCATTTGTTGTATATGAACTGTCAATATTTATTGGGGTTTCTGGAATAGGTGGGTTTGTTACATACACATGACGATGCACGAACTCATTATTATTAATATTTGATGACAGTAATTTTTCTCCACCGAAGTTGATAAATGGAATTATCTGAAATTTCTTTGATGGTTCAATTAAATTAAACCCAATACCAAATTTAATATTCATAAAAACCTCACTGATTCCTAATGTTGCCTTAATCGTTTTATAATTTGATACTATTCCATTTGGCATAGTAGTATAATTGTTATAAATACCATATTGAGCCAGTCCATTACCAGAAAAACTTATCGCACTTAAATAACACTGTAATTGTAATCTATGTATGTTATAATCTGCCTCAATAAAATATTCAGTTTCTTTTAAACTTGTCATCTCGAAACTACCTGATGTAGAAGCATAACTATTCCCAAAACCTTCAATACCCGTAGCTCCTCTAGCTCCATATTTACCTTTCTCATCAAGTATTGATTTACTTTTCATGAATCTTTTACCAATCTCTATCGTAAGGCTACGAGAAGAGGCATCTTGACCGAGTACTTTTTGAAATAAAAATAAAGTGCACACCAATATAATTCGCATAATACTTAATTTTTTATGAATTTAATTGTGTTAATACCGCCATTTGCATCCTTCAAATGCGCCAAATAAACGCCACGTTCGAAAAAAATCACGTCTACTTCAATACGTTGTATATTCGTGATCTTTTGTGAATAATTATATTACCACTATTGTTTAACAGAATTTAAAATCTTTTTTTCTTTGAATTTTCCAAAAGAGTATTCAGCACCTAAACCAAGGTAAACATAGTTAGAAAAATTATCCCAATTACTATGAAGACTAGTGCCCATTGAAAGCCTAATCCCTAATGATCTTGTAGGCGTTATAGCGTACATCAATTTTGTATTTATTTCGAGGTTTGAGGAAAAAGATAGTTTTTTCTCTAACCAATATAATGGCAAATATTGCAACGGTTTATTAAAACTAACTGAATAATAATTAAAAACAGGCAAGTTACTATTTGTTAGTGTAATTCTAGAAGCATTACTACTCAAGAAATATGAATTTAAGCGTGCTCCAAATTTGATTTCCATTTTATTTTCACTTAATGCTAAGTACTCATAACCCAAACCAAGACCCGATTCTCTTTGAATAAGTAAAAAGTCTATTGGATGGGTAGTATCTTTGTGGTAATGATATTCGTCATAGTAATATGTCCATTTAGTTTTCCACTCTTTAACCCTTATTTTTCTTTTAAACACGCTAAATGAAACAACAAATGTGTGTTTTGTATTCAACTTAATATTATAATCAAAATTAAAAATAGTAGAATGACTATAACTGTTTTTTATTGAATCATTTAGATAAGCATTAAATATTGGACTATACTTTTGATTCAATCCAACTCCATAAGAATGGTTTATTGAAAAATGATTTTGCCCATACGTTTGTACAGATATAATAATAAATAGCACTTTTAATAGTCTCATTTTCTGATGTATTTAAATGTTGTCGCAACCAATTCACAAGTATTATTATACATTACCACCGTATCAAAAGAAGCATTGCTTACGATAACAAATTCTGGATTATTTTTCACTTTAAACCGATAGGCCGTGCTTGACGTTGTCTGCGAATTATTTACATCAGTATTTCCAATTAACAACAATTCGCTCTCTCCACATGCTGTCATTGTTTTTACTTTTCCAGAACTTTCGATCGTTATTTCGATTGCCCCACCAATTTCGATCCACCTCCCAACAAATGGCAATATGCTATCGTCAACATTTGAATATTTTTTAGTACAACTGCTTATAGCTAGAAAAATTAAAATCAGTAAAAATAAATATTTCATATATTATTGTTTTATGAATTTAATTGTGTTAATACTGTTAAGTTTGCGGGCATAATTTTTTATGAATTTTCAGAAAAATCATTTCCCCTTCAACGCAATCTGATACACCACACCAAGTGAAGCGTACACTCCATATTTAAAGTAATTAAGTGACGAATATGAAATTCTAGTGTTTCCTCTAAATTGATAGCCCAGTTCTAAATTTAATCCTACTTTGTTTTGATATAAATAGGAAAATTGTATTCCTGTTACACATGTAACACTTCTGTATTTTTTATCCAATTCTATATACTTATCTGCATCATTT
>JAYSRU010000031.1:0-19417 GCA_043720875.1 Crocinitomicaceae bacterium | reverse complement strand
AGAACGTTTTGTTCCCAATGGGTACGCGTTAGTTTTGGCAGAATATATCATCGCTCATAAAATTCGTTTCAAAGTAGTGAAACCCAGAGCAACAAAATTGGGAGATTATCGTGCTCCTTTTGGGGATCAAAAGTGTCACATCATTACGATTAATAGTGATTTGAATAAATTCTCATTTTTGATAACAGCATTGCACGAAATTGCGCATCTGCATAATTATGTTGAGCACGGGCGTAAAGTAGCGCCTCATGGAATGGAATGGAAAAATGCTTTCGCAAAATTATTGCACCCTTTGCTGGTAGATGAAACGATGCCACATGATGTAAAATTAGCATTGCGAAATACAGTAAAAAACGTAAAAGCCAGTAGTTGTAGTGATACAGCATTATCCCGTGTCTTACAGCGCTATGATACTCAAAAAGATAATTCAATTGCGCTTGAAAATTTGAAATTAGGTGCTAGTTTTGCATTGAAAGGTAATTCGTTCCAAAAAGGAGAAAAACGCAGAACCCGTTATTTATGTATAGACACTAGCTCTCAAAAGCAATATTTAGTGCATGCATTAGCGATGGTAGAAATAATAGAAGTGAATTAATAGAAATAGAATGACGAAAACTGAATCAAAATCAAAACTTAATACTGAAAATTCATCAGTATATTGTGTAATTATGGCTGGTGGAATTGGTTCACGATTTTGGCCCATGAGCACTGCCCAAAAACCTAAACAGTTTTTGGATGTTTTAGGTATCGGCAAAACGCTCATTCAAATGACATATGAACGCTTGATTTTAACGGCTCCAAAAGAAAATATATATGTGGTTACGAATGAAAGTTATTTTTCATTGGTAAAGGAACAGCTGCCACACTTATCGGATAGTCAAATTCTAACGGAACCAGAGCGTAAAAACACTGCTCCTTGTGTTGCGTATGCTGCAGCAAAGATTTATGCAATGGATGAAAATGCCAAATTGGTAATTGCACCAGCGGATCATTTAATCTTGAAGGAAGAAAAGTTTACAGAAACGGTAAAAATTGCATTGAAAAAAGCAGAACTTGATCGTTTAGTAACAATCGGGATTAAACCAACGCGACCTGATACTGGATATGGTTATATTCAGTTTAGTGAAGATGGCGATATCATGGCAGGGGATGTAAAGCCGGTGAAACATTTCACCGAAAAGCCCGACAAAGAAGTGGCAGAATTATTTTTAAAGAGTGGAAATTATTATTGGAATGCTGGAATTTTTGTTTGGAAAGCATCAGTGATTTTAGACGCGCTGAAAAAATTTAGCCCTGATTTACATCAACTTTTTGCCAATGATTTGAGTTTCTATAACACGGAAAATGAGCAAAAACGAATAAATCAAATTTTTAGATCTTGTGAAGATATTTCAATTGATTATGCGGTGATGGAAAAAACTAAGATCGCAGATGTTGTGCTGGCTAGTTTTGATTGGAGTGATTTGGGTACTTGGGGAAGTTTATATACCCATTTGGAAAAAGATTATAATGGAAATGCAGTGATTGGTGAACATGTTTACATGATTAATTCAACAAATTGCATTGTAAATTTACCGAATCATAAGCTTGCACTAATCGAAGGTTTAGATAATCATATTGTAATAGAATCCGAAAATATGCTTATGATCTTGAATAAAAATGATGAACAGAATTTGAAAAAGTATGTTGTTCCAATGCAAGAGAATAGTCCTGAGTTTTTTGGTAAAGAGTAAATAATTTTTTTAGATTTTTGTACCTTTGTTTACTATGAGTCCATTGTCAAGCAGTAAATTGCTCTTTTTCCTTTTTATTTTACCATTTTCGGTTTTTGGTCAGGAACAATTTGGCTCGTCTTTTTCAAATTACACACCTACTAATAGTGTCCATTTGAACCCCACTTCGATGTTAGATGCGAAGGTGCGGTTTGATTTTCACATCATTGGTGTTGGTACGTATACCATGAATAATTTGGTATATGTTGAAAATAATAGTCTTATGAAAATCATCAGAAATAAGAGACCTGTTGATGAAAATAGTCTAAAATACGATCAAGGTAAAAAGTTTTACCACGTTTACAACCGAAATTTTGTTTCGATTCTTTCAGGAGTTTGGTCGCAGGGTGATCATGCGATTGGATTAAGTTTTAATGTAAAAAGCTTCACCGCGGTGAGGAGAATACCAAAATTTGTTGGGCCTTTTATAGAAAATGGTGTTACGCAATATACGCCGCAGCACGACATAGATTATTCGATAAAAAATTTACGTGTTGGTTCTGTTCATTATGGGGAAATTAAATTGTCCTACGCGCATACTTTTTTGAAAAAACGACGTAACATGTTCATGGCCGGCATATCCATCAATAAACTAATGTCTATTGCTGGAGCAGGTTTGAATGCATATAATATCGATTTGAATGTAAGGGACAAAGATTTATTAGCGATTTTTTCTTTTTCTGGAGACATGATGATGACACCAAACCCTAGGTTGAATACAAAAGGCGGAATAGGTTTAGACTTAGGGTTCACTTACCAAAAAATGAAATCGGATGCGGTAAGCTATTTGCCTAATAGCCCTAAAGGTGGTTGCCGAAAGGTATTTTATAAATATTGGATTGCTGCATCAGTCTTGGATATAGGCTCACTAAAATTAGACCCAGGTGCTACCAAAATTGCGGGCTATGAGTTTGAAAATTACAATTGGTTCAATTACGATAGTATTACTGCTGATCAAAATAATGCCACTGAAATTTTTCAAGCGCAAGATGGAAATTTAGATGATTTGAAGGTAAAGAAACCCTATAGAGTCCGATTGGCAACCGCTTTAAGCGTGCAAGGAGACTATAATTTCTGGAATAACAAACTCTATTTCAATGCTTCAATTATGCAAGGGATTCCGGTTGCAATTAATAAGTTCGGACTCAGAAGAGCAAATTCTTTAATGGTCGGACCTAGATATGAAACTAAATATTTTGACTTGTCAATGCCCTTAAGTTTGTACGAGTATCGCTATGCTCAATTGGGTTTATCGATGAGAATTTGGTTATTGACGATCGGAACTGATAAATTGCTTTCATGGATTGGTAATAGTGATTTAAGAGGAATGGATTTTTATTTTCAAATTAAAGTTCCAATTTATAGTCATAAGAAATGCCGTGCGAGTAATAAGAAAGGTCTTGGAGGTCAACCAAGGTTCAGACAACGCGTTAAAGGTTGTGATGCCTATGGTTTACTTTAGGCAAAAATAATTGTTACTCGTTTCTAGTACAAACATACTAGTCCATGATACATGAAATTTGGATACATTTATGAAATATTAATTTGAACAATGAGAAAACAAATTATTTTTATTCTAATTATGTCGCTTTCGATGAATTTGTATGCACAGAATTATTTAACTAATTTTTCAAAAGATGTCCACCGAGAACCTGCAAAATGTCAAGGCTTTTTTGCCAGTTCAGTTGCTTCAGAAGATCCGGTTTTAGGTCCTAGTTTTGGATTGTTAGTAGGTAAGATTCGTAATAAAAGTTTGAATGTTTTTGTGGACAGTTATAACCTCGAAAATAGCAATGATTTAGAAAAAGCAATGGAAAAACCCGGAATAGTCTTAGGTACTAAATATGGTTTTTCTTTTAGTATTGATGGGCAAAAAGATAGAATGATTATTTGTTATATTGGGCAACAAAAGACTCACTTTTCACTAGAAGGAAAATTAAAAAATGGTTATACGCGAAAGATAGATTTTTCGCAAAAAGATGTATTAGATATGGTGGCTTACTTTCCGGTATTAAACTATTTTTACATTGGAACTAAACTAGCATGGACCACCCAAACTATAGACGCCTACAAAATGTTTGGAAAAGATAAGGTGTATGATGATATTGGCTATATAACGGGTGTTTATAGAACTGGGCTCGGTGGCTTCACTACTGGTATTGAGTTGAAGGCGAACATAAAAGTGCTGAAGTGGTTAATTATCTCACCGTCGTTGGCTTATCAATCTACTTTTGGTTTAGGTTCTCAATTCAGGAAGGGGTATGATCAATGGGATAGTGGCTCATCATCAACGTATTATTTCCCATCAGATTATAAGGGTTATTTATCCTCAATAGCAAATTATACAGTGCTTCCAGATGAAGGTTTTTTAAAAGCTCGTAATAGAATGTTAAATGCTTCGATTTCTGTATTAATCAATTTCTAATTTTATTATATGAAACTAATACTACTATTTTCAGTCATATTGTCACTCTTTATTTCTTGTAATAAAGAAGATCATAATCGTAAAAAAATGGCTTCCGAATATACGGTTGAAAAAATTGAATTCTATACGATAGATGCAGCAAATAATTCTACTTTGATAAAATCAAAAGAAGATGTGGGTACCATTACCTTGTTGAAAAGTAGAGGTTACGGTGCAGGATATGATTTTAGTTATGTACTCGACACCATTCCAGATGGGTTTGTAAAAGCGTGGGTGAAAGATGATTATTTGGGACCTCCCGTTTCTAGGCAATGGTCAGTGGATGTCGGAAATAGAAATTTACTTATGTTTCAAGGAAGAAATTGGGTTCAGCAAATAGATGTTTATGCAAAATATACGGTTAAACAATTGGTTGGAAGGCGTTCAACTTGGTCTTTTTATACTTTTTCGGGTGATGGATTAGTAGTTAAAAAGGAAGTTATTCATTTGAAAAAACATTAATCTCTAGGCATGAAAAACATTGCTCTTCTGCTTATTTTGGCATTTCTTACTGTAAGTTCTTTCAACTCGTGCAAAAAGAAATACCCTGAAAACAAGTATGGCAGTCTTAAGCGCCCTGCCAATAGGTTGGCGGGAGGACGCGTTTGGGAATTGGAAGAATATTACATTAACGGAGTTTTGGATTCTTATTATGCAGGTCAATATTATAAGCAAACGTATTCCGAACTATGTGTTGGTGGTGGCGATATGAAGTGTAACACAGGATTATTGATTGTCGAATGTTTATTGTTTAGTCCAAGCGTTTCGTATACTTGGACACTATCTAAGGATGAAAGTTCATTTACAAGCGTAGAGGTAGGTAGCGGTTACAGTCCGTCGATACCAGATAAAGTTATTACTAAGCTTACAAGAAATGACTTTTGGTATAAATACACAGATCAAGGTGGAACTATGCACGAATTTCGCTTAGAACGCAAGCGTACTTTCGGTAAAAATTGACTTTTTTCATGATATTCATACACTTCACTCAAAGAAATGGTATTGTTGCACCTTAGACCGACAGGCAGCCAACTAAAGCAAAATATCCATCGTTAGTATAGCAAACGCTTAAACTATATAACCATGAGTTACTTACAATTATCATCTTCGCTTCTTTTCGGAATTCTTGGATTTTCTCAAAAAAGTAAAAGTTTCTCGAAATTTAATTTGGTTTCATTTAACCCAAATAACCAAAAGAAAAGTATCAATCATAATTTAAATGATGTAATTGCTGGGCTTAAAGGTACAAGCATAACTAATCAAGCATTAAATGCGTCGGGAGAAGTCCCTTCGGTATGGAAAAAACGTGCTATTGCAATACGTGATATGAGTATTAGTAAAGCATTTAAATTAACTTTCGACAATGATCCGTCCTTACGCATCACAGGATATATGGCCTTATATTATCACCGATTTGAAGATTTGGATAAAGTCGAACAACGCCTAATTCAAGACGATGCAACGGTTTCAATTCAAAGTGGTCGTCTGCAAGGTCAAGATACTGTTTCGAATATAATATCAGAAATTGGTCAATGGATTTACGCACCAGCAATTAATGAGTATTATTGTGAATGGGTAAAAAATGGTAAAATTAACGAATAGGTTTTGCTAAAATGATTCGCCAAAACTAACATAGAATCCGGTTTGGCCATTTTGCCCTATTGCATAATCAAAGCGTAGATTTGTTCTTTCTTTTTTGTCAACCACAAAACGAAGACCAACTCCATAATTTGTCTTGATTTTATTTATTCCAGCATCGTTTAAATTAGAATATACGGATGACAATCCGCCAAAGGCAGCCATGCCAATTCTCCAGAATAAACATGCTCGGTATTCGAATTGAATAGTTGAAAGGTTTTTATCTCTAAATCTGCCAAAATAATAACCTCTAACAAGTTTATCTCCTCCATGTAAGGCTAAGTCATAGAACGGAGCATTTCCGATAACATGCGTGCTGTAAACGCGGCTTGAAATGGTTTGCTTTATTTTTTTACCTAAGGTAATATACTTCCTATAATCAATTGAAATATGACTGTAGTAACTGTCGGAAACGGAGTGGTTATTTAGGGCTCGAAAGTAAGATCCCTTAGTGGGCGTTAATATATTGTTTCGGGCATCGCGCACTGCATTGAGCTGGATTCCATAGCTTGTGTTTCTGTGAAGTTCTGTAAAAGTATTAGGTGAGTTGAGCGTAGAAATATGCGAATAATCAAAATAGCGGATTCCTACACCGGCAAACCAGTTTTCTTGAATCTTTTTTAGTACACTCATTTCGGTTTTGAAACGATTACTTTGAAATGATTTTTTGGAAGATTCAAGCGTATGACTTCCAATCCCATAATACAAGTCGGGGTAAATGGAGTAATGCAGCAATCCTTGGGTAAACCATTTTTCTTTTTTGAAGAAATAATTCCATTCCGTTTCGATGATCAATTGCTTCAACTGGGTATAATTGACTTCAAATTTTGCGATGGATGAACGGGTGTTGGTGTCCTGATACAAGTTAATCGTAAACAAAGCAACCGCGCCAAAATATGTTTTAGTTTCGGGCGCATGGCCAAGAGCGGGAACTGGTAAAACTTTTATTTTTCTTGTTCGAAGGCTATCTTGGGCAAATCCATGAATCGACAGGGATAAGCAATAAATAATTAAGCCTTTTTGAACGAATGACGTGAATATCATTCAGCAGAATAAATGCCAGTTCCATATTTACCAAGATAACCAGACCAATTAATTTTCAAATTACGGTTATTCAAATCGATGCACTCAATAATGCTGTAGGGTTGTGCCTTTTCAGGTGCAATAGAAGAAGAAGCAACGATCAGTTCGTAAGCGCCATCGTTGTCGAGATCAACAATAGAGGGAGTAGATGCCATTGACAATCCTTTGCGAATTGGTCCAACGTAATAATTGCTTTTATCTTTAAGGTCAATCACTTTTACTTGGTTCACGACTAAAAATTGCTCAGGATCTAACAAAGTGTTTTCTATGTAAATGATTTCATCCAATCCGTCATTATTCAAATCTACAGCAGATGCAGGGGAATACTGATTGAATCCAGCTTTTTCGGTGTAGGCAACTTTACCCGTTTTTCCATCCAAAATAACCAGCATAAACTCGGTGTATTCTGGAAAAGATCCTTTGGCGACAATTGTAAAAAAGTCTAAGGTAGCATCTCCAGTAAATTGACCAAGCGTAGGCGTTACATAACATTCATAGCCAATAAACTCGCTTACTTCCCAAATTTTCGCATGGGTTTTACCATCAAAAGCACTAAGCGTAGCACTCATGCGTGCATTCAAAATATCCAGATTCTCGTCATTGTTAATATCCGCTAGAACAGAGTTCAGAATAAATCCTTTGATAGAATCGTGCGCGATAAGTTTTGCTTTCGCAATGGAGTTTTTCATCAAGTGTTCCAGTGGAACTTCCCACAAACCGCCATCAATGGTTTCCCCTCCAGTTCCAAACAGAATCATCGTTTGATTTTTGTGATTAGTGTAAGTATGCGGAGCGTAATACGATTCTCTTTGTTCGGGTAATTTTGCACTTGCCAAAGCTTTCCCATCTTTTCCACTGATGACCATTAATTTTGCAACCACTCTGTTTTTATCTTTTGGTCCAGCAAGGTAATCGCCTCCATTGGTGCACAATAAATCCTTATATCCGTCTTTATTTTGATCAGCAACCCATTGTGTTGCGAAAAAATTCAATACGCTTGCTTTACGTGCGTTCTCTTTCGTATCGGTCCAAAATTCCCAAATAGATTTTCCTGTGGCACCATCGATGGCAAAAAATGTTGCAGACCTTCCACCTATGAATACATCGTCAATTCCATCTCCATTTACATCTTGAAACAAAGCGCTGGTATAAATTTGAGTAGGAGAGGGGTATGCCCAAAGTATTTCACCCGTTTTTCCATTGAGCGCAATAACCCCGTTTTTGGAAGGAACATTCTCAATTCCAGCGCCCAATACTACATCCAAAACCTCGTCTTTATTTAAGTCTGTAAATCTGGGAGACGAAGAAATATCGCTTGAAGCGCTAGTTAAACTCCACCTCAAACTTTGGGTGAAAGCGTTATTTGCTTGTGAAATTAAGCACAACACGATAAGGTAGTGCTTAGCTGTTGTGTTTTTAAGGGAATTAATCATGGTCAAATGTAATATTTCTGAGGATGCAAAACTAAGCAAACGCGCGGTACTAAAACACAAAAACCCTTGAAATTTCTCTCAAAGGTTTGTGTTTTGTTTTGTGATCTCAGATAAGAGAAGTTTCGAACTTTTTGATGGAGGATTTAAATTCCTTACTATAAAATGAAACCTAATGTTTTTGAGCGAAAAGAAAAAAACTTCAACCGAGTGTCGGATGAAGCTTTTCTTTAATGTTAGCTAGCGAACCCTGCAAAGCTTCATTCATTTCGCTAAGTAGTTTCCGGTGCTTTTGCCAGAAAGTATAGTTGATTCTGAATAAGTAGTACCTGACGCTATCGCTAACAAATATCTTTTTTCTCTTATATAATTCTCAGCAACCACAGGATCAGCAATATCAATGCTACTACAAGCAGTAGATTGATCAGTCCACCGAGTCCCCAACCTCCTCCGAGCAATCCTAAAATCCACAAAACGAGTAGTACAAGGATTACAATCCATATAAGGCTAAGCCCATCATTTCCCATTGACCTATTTGAATTGGATTTTACTTTTTTCACAGTCGAATCCATCTTCTTCAACATTGGAACTTTCTCAGCCATGGAACTCCATGAAAATGTCCGATGCGTTGAGGGTGCTTCAACCGACTCCACAGGAGTCGTATTATTCTGCTTATCAATTGCCGGCACATCGAAAGCATTTGGCTGCTCATTGATCGTTACACGTGTTTCCGCAACCGCGCGTTCCTCTGCTTTCTCCGCTGCTGACTGTGTAGAAGCTATAGGCTTATTTTCATCCGTTCTAATAGCTGCTTCACCCTTGCCAACATGCTTGCTTGAATTTGTGCTAACGTAATATCCTCCTGTATGTTGACGTTTTACGATTGTTATCCCGCACGATGGTAGTACCATGCCCGCAAATAATAGTAATGCTAAAATTGTAATTGTTCTGTTCATAAGTGTATGTTTAATCTGCTTTATTAGCATGGTTCAAAATTACGGCTGTTTCATTGCTTGAATGTTACACAATTTCATATAAAACTTATACAATTCCCATGAGCGCCCCTTATTGGGTTCTTATTATTCAGATTTAACAATAGGTTTGTCACTCTCTTCTATGGATTAAGTCCAACTCTTTCCGCTCATCAATTGTTATTTGTCAACTCCCTAATATAAGGATCTGAAACTACTTATATACGATTGTAGACGTTGGAGTGTGATTTTAAAGGAATTAACACTTACATAGTTCGAGCACCCGAAATAAATCCTATTATTGCTATGATTCTTAAGTATACTGGGAGTTTTGGGAGAAATATAGTACAAAAAAAAGTCTTCAATTACTTGAAGACTTTTTGTGATCCCATTTGGATTCGAACCAAAGGCCTACTCCTTAGAAGGGAGTTGCTCTATCCAGCTGAGCTATGGGACCAATTACTAGTGTTTTTAAAATAAAAAAGGGGGATGAAAAAATCATCCCCCTTTTTCCGTCGGGGTGACAGGACTCGAACCTGCGACCTCTTGGTCCCAAACCAAGCATACTACCAACTGTACTACACCCCGGAAATGTTTTATTTTATTTCAAAATCTCGTCTGTCGTTTCAAACGAGGGTGCAAAGATAGTCAACTTATTCAAATCTGCAACAGTGCTTTGCGGTTTTGCAGATTTTATGCGGAGAAAGAGGGATTCGAACCCTCGGTACCGTTACCAGTACGCATGTTTAGCAAACATGTCCTTTCGGCCACTCAGGCATCTCTCCATAACGTCTTTCGATAAAGAACGTGGGTGCAAAAGTAGTAAAATATTCCATTTACAAATTGTTTTTACTAAAAAAATCGTCAATTATTTCTTCAACACGTTAGATTTCTTTATTTCGATTCGAATTTGCAACAAATGTCCAATATTATTTAGTCAATGCTTGCTGAATAGACAACTTACAAACAAGTTCAAATCCTTTCAGGTTTGCTTATTTGTCATAGGTTAAACGCATCTTTCCGATACGTGAAATAATTTCGTTTCTTAAACTCAGGGGCTCAACGATTTCCAAATCGCCACCATAACTAAGTAAGGCCCGAATGAGTTCTTCTGATTGAACAACATAGAGTTGTAAGGTGGTTTTGTTTTTACCACGTTTAACCGTGGTTTGGCTCGTGTGCAAGGGTTGAGTTTCTAAGTACTTTGTAGATACGTTATCAACTTTTAAGATTACGTTTTGGGGCATTTTTCCTCCTGCTGTTATTCCAATCGAATGTGCGAAGTAAGCGTCCGCATTGAATTGAACATCACTTGCGGCATTGTGTTCGGAGATTACAGGTTCAAATATTCGTTCTAGTGCATACGTAATTATACTTTGCTTTTCATCGTCAAAACAAACCAAATACCATCGGTTCAAATATTCTTTCAAAAGGTAAGGTGAACAAAGTCGTGGTTTTCTATTACCACTCACAAAACTTTCGTAATCGAATTCTACTTTCTTTTTGGCTTTAATTGCAGTAACGAATAATGAAAGGTATTCGCTTCCACGTACGGTTGATGAGGTTTCAAATTGGATGTAATTATCGTTGTTGTTTCCAGATAAAGAAACCCTATCCGATATTTTATTAATTGCATTTCCAAATTGACTCATAAAACTATTATCCTTGAACTGAAATAGGGTACTTGCCGCAAAGCGAATTGCCTCTAGATCATCTTCTGATAACGGAATATTGTCAATACTGAAATCGTCTTCCGTATAATAATACCCGTTATTCTTTTTGCTAAATTTTATGGGTGCGTCATGATCCATTCGCATTGCAAATAAATCTTTTTCTATGGTTGAATCGCAAATATTAGCACCATCGGTACTGCCATATAAGTGTTCTTCGCAAATCTCACGAATTTTTACTTTGCTAGGATATGGAGCGTATTTGTTGCGTAAACATTTATCAATTAAGCGATAGCGAATTATTGCATTTTTGATTTGTGCCATAACTTTTATTGAATGTTAAACGGTTAATTCTCTTTTTTGACGGAACCCGAAAAGCTCATAATATTTTATTGCTTTTACTACATTTTCAGGAACATCGTCTTCCCATGCAGTGGAACCCATTTTGATTTTTGACAATACGTCGTCGGAAAGAATTCCCAATAATTTTGGATCATATCCTTCAATTTGGTCTAATTTATTGTTGTCTTTCAGGTAAATAAGTAAACCTTTCAAATGATCTGGTATACTTATGTTTCCTAAGGTATACAGGTTCCCTGTGTCAACGTCATTAGCAGGGTAAACAAAGAGTTTGACATTGTGACCAAAACCTTTACCGAATGCTTCTAGTAATCCACCAGGTAAGTTGTCATAATAGCGCTCGTCAAAAATTGTGTTAAGGTTGTAGACTCCAAGAATAACTCCCATCTTTTGCCCTTTCGCAATGGTTGCCAAGTAATCCACCATTTTGTAGTGTTTCAGATAGTTTGAGATCATAACGGTATAGCCTAGGCTTCCGATTAGTTCGGCACGATCGACAAAATCTTTATCAGAAATTTTACCATCTGCCGTAAGATCTTTCAGTGTAAGTTCAAAAATAACGACAACGTTTTCATCTTTAACATCTTCTTCTAAACGGAATTGTTTAGCGCCAGATTCAATCATATCGATATGAACTTTAGTTACTGGTCTAAAACGTCCTCGAAGTAGCAAAACGTTCTTTTTGTATAGTGCAGCGGTTGGTTGCAAAACTTTCCCGCATAAATCAAACATGGTTGCATCAGTTAATCCTCTTTTAACAAGGTTAAGTGCAATTACTCGATTGTCAATGTTTTCAAAATCTGGACCTGAAACACGCATCATGTCAATTTCCATGCGATCGCGCGGTAATCTTTGAACTAAATTGGTAATAAAATAGCTTAAATCATCAGAATTGAAAAAGCAAGCGTGAATTAAGTTTACCCCTAAAATTCCTAGTGCTTCTTGTTGTCCTTTGTGGCTATTGTCGTGCATTTTTATGTGCAATACAATTTCGTTTGCTGGTTCGCCTTGGTGTAGTTGAAATTTTATTCCAACCCAACCATGACCTTGGTTGGTTTTGTGGTAGTTTAATGACTCTACGGTATTGCAAAATGCGAAAAAACGTGAACTCTCTTGTTTCTGAGGAAGTCTTTTGCTTAAAGTATCGTATTCACAATTCAACATGGTGATCAAACGTTCTTCACAAACATAGCGAGCCGCAGGCCCATACATGGCGTCTGAAACTTTCATGTCATATGCCGACTGAGTATAAGCGATGGTGCCCGAACTTCCACCTGCTCTGAAAAAGTTGGATGCAACTTCTTGGCCTGCTCCGATTTCGGCAAAACACCCATAAATATCGGGAGTCAAATTTATTTTTAATGCTTTTTCTTCCGTTGTTAACTTTACCTCCTCAATCATGATCTTTTGTCTAAGTAGATGCAAATGTAATGAAATGCTTTGTTTTAACGGCGATTTCCAATAAGGGTTACTTTAAAACACATTAAGTTTAATGCACTAAAGAAAACCTGAATGGTAGAAGCTGACATTTCTGGCTTTAATTCGGGTTTTTAAATTTGGGATTATTTATAAAATCATAATCGGTTAATGTTTCTAGGAATAGTTTTAATTGAGCTCTTTCTGTTGCATCTAATTGCACTCCTCCTTCGCCAGCAAATTCAATTTTTGGATCTATGGTTGGACTAGATTGAATGCCAGAAGAGTAATGCAATATGACTTCATCTAGTGTTTTGAAACGGCCATCATGCATGTATGGAGCGCTTAGTGCAATGTTTCTAAGTGTTGGAGTTTTAAACAATCCATTATCATTTGGGTTATTAGTTATTGCTCCTCTTCCTAAATCAGTAAACATTGCGTCCAATCCGTTATTGCTAAATTTTTGAACTTGCATTAATGGTCCATTATGGCAATGAAAACAATCTGCTCCGTTTAAGCTTTTGAAAAGATCATATCCAGCCCACTCATCCGGGCTAACCGTACTTAGTTTGGATTGTTCTGCACCTGTCAATGCTTGTCCGTTACTGAATTTGAGCATAACGTCAAATTTGCTGTTGCCAGAAATCATTGTGCGTAAAAATTGTGCAATCGCTTTTGCTACCAACTCTTTTGTGATCGTGGTGGTGCCGAAAGTTTGATAAAATTTGTTACGATAAGTAATGTCGCCTGTTAATCGCGCAACCGCTTCCGACCATTCTAAATGCATTTCTACCGGATTAGGTACAGGGCCTAAAATTTGTTCTTCCAATGTTTTGGCTCTGCCATCCCAGAAGTAACTGGTTTGCCAACCTAGGTTGATTAATGCCATTGATTGACGTGTACCTACAAGATTTCCAACACCTTTTGAAAATTTTGCAGAGTCGGAAAATGCAGTTTCAGGAGAATGGCAACTTGCACATGCAATTGAATTGTCTAAGCTCAAGCGTTTTTCATAGAATAAGAATCTGCCTAAAGAAATTCCTTCCTCGGTGAATGGATTGTCTTCTGGAATATCCATTTGCGGGAAATGAGTTGGAATTGCTACAGTTACTGGATGTGTAACATAACCGACCTTGTCTTTTTTACAACCCACCAAAAATAAAGACAACAAGCAAATGTATATATTTTTATTCATGTTTATTGGATGTTAAAGGCGTTGATAAAGTTGGCAAGAAACTTATTTGTCAATACACTAGCCGAAGGTGCGCTGTGGGTGAAATACTCATTGGTAACATCGATTGAGGTACCTACAGTTCCTGTTATTATTTGGTCAACGTCAACTCTTAAGTAAAGCGTTTTTGTAGTACCCGTACCTTGCCAATTTACATTTGTCAAGGTCTTAGTTCTGCGATTTTCGTCATTTCCAATGTGATAACTCATGCTAAGATCGAATAAATTTGTTGCATCAACCAGCGTGTCTACTTTTCCTTCTAAGTTGATAAATATGTAACCTGGATTCCATCCCCAAAACATTTGCCCAGAGGTAATGATGTTCAAAGGACTTGCATTATCGTAGGCACTAGGATCGCCGTGATTAGTAATGCTATCCACCCCAATATTGAATGTCAAATCTGTAAAGTCTGAACTTTTGCCCGTTACACTTAATGCTAAAGTACCTGTGTTTCTATAGTCGAATAAGGCTACATTTGCCAATGTAGAAGAGCCATTTTTCAGTTGTGTTAAGTAAAGTAACAAGTCAGACCATTTGAACTTAAATCCACCAGAATCTGTATATGTTGAGTCCAAATGCATAATTGCACCATTGTAATAAGGTTGGATGCGTATTTCTAACGTTTCAGTAGTTTCTGCGGGTGTTATTGGTGTTTCTACTTTTTCTTTTTTACACGAAATCATCAAACTGCCAAGAAATAAAACACTAAATAAAAATTTCATAAAATATATTTTAGTAAAACTATAAAATTTAAGCGAGTAATAGTAACTTTAAACCTGTAATCAATTAAATAATAACGTTAATTTGTATTAAAATGTTGCGCGAATAAAATGAAAAAAATACAAATTAATAAACCTTTAAAAGTGTTAAGTGCTTCTGCTGGAAGTGGTAAAACGTATACGATTGTTCTAACCTACCTAGAATTGGTACTGAAAGATCGTGTTAAGTTCGGAAGTATATTAGCCATGACTTTCACAAAAGCAGCAGCCTTGGAAATGCGTGAACGAATTATTGGCGCATTATTTACCTTGTCACGTTCGTCTGATATTAAATATTCTGAGGATGTAAGTCGCGCTTTAAAAATGTCGGTTGAAGATGTTGAGGCTAGATCAATATTGGTTTTAAAGGAGATTTTACACAATTATGAAGATTTCCAAATTTCCACTTTAGATAAATTTAATTTAAGATTGGTTAAAACTTTCAGTAGAGATCTCGACCTAGAAGAAGATTTTCAAACGGTGGTGGATGAGAGCGATATTTTGGATGAAGCATTAGATAATTTAATTTCTAAAGTAAATACGCCAGGTAACGAGATCATTACAAAACTAATATTAGCCTACGCAGAAACTTTTACCGATAAGGAGAAGAAGTGGAAAGTGCGGGATGAACTAAAAGTGATCGCTAATCAGTTTAAAGGCGAAAACAACGCAGACGTAATCGCTCGCTTGCTGCAACAAGAGCCTTTTGGTGTTGAAGTATATTGGGGGTACAAAAAAGAGATTAAGGCATATAGAGACGAAACTGAGCAAAAAAGATTGACGTTATTCTCAAATATTGATGAAGCAACGTTGCAGAGTAAGTTCGTGACTGCTATTAATACATTTTTTAGAAAAAGTTCCATAGATATAGAAGGGAACTTGAAGAAAGGTTTGGAGAATAATTTTAAAACTAAAATGGATGAAGGGACAATTTCCTTAATTCAAAACACGATAGATGCCCTTATTGTACAACATAAAAAACTACTCACTCTAGAATTTAAATGTTCTTGTTTCTTTGAAATTCAAGCCTTGAAATTAATTGCAATTGAGTTGGACTTACTGTTGCGTGAGCGAGGACTTTTATTGCTTTCGGATACGTCTAAAATGATTGAAGGATTGATCAGACAAGAAGAGGCACCATATATTTATGAGAAGTTAGGGAATCGATTTAACCACTTTTTGTTAGATGAGTTTCAAGACACTTCGCGAAAGCAATGGAACAATCTATTACCCTTAGTATTTGACGCAATTTCACGTCAAGGAAAAATAATCGATGTACAAAAAAGTTTAATTGTTGGTGATGCAAAACAATCTATTTATAGATTTAGAGGAGGAGAAGCTGCTCAATTTGTTAGTTTCCCAGCATTGTATAATCCGGAGGAGGATAGTTTAGTTAAGCAACGATCAGTTTACTTTGAGCAGCAGACTGAGATGTCGCAACTTGAATCCAATTACAGGTCTTTAAAAAACATTGTTCATTTTAATAATGCCTTCTTCGAATTGGTGCACCGTTCTTTGGATGAAGCTTATCATCCTTTTTACAAAGATGTAACCCAAAATGCTGCTAAAGACGAGGGAGGCTTTGTAAAATATATTGAAATAGCGTATGATGGTTCCTCTGATTATCAAGAGGATTTAACGGATGACAATGAAGTCTTAGAAGACATAAGGATACGCTTTGCGTATCAAGAATTAAGAAAAATACTTGAACAAGCTTTGAGCGATGGATTTAAGTATGGCGACATTTGCGTACTTGCGAGAACAAAAATTGTACTTTCAGTTTACGCCGACTTGCTTACAAAAGACGGAATAAATGTTGTTTCTGTTGATAGTTTGATGGTCGGAAATAATGCGGCTGTAAAATTAATAGTTAGTTTTCTGAAATTTCAGAATGACACCTATTCTAAAAGCAATGCGTTGCTTATGAGTCAGCTTTATACGTTGGTAAAAGGAGAGTCGATAACCGAATTGAAGGGCAAAGACCTTTTTTCAAAAGATAGCTTAATTGACGCAGATTCTTTAGTAGATTTTCTTAAAGATCCGATGTTTTTATTAGCGCACGACAATCTATATGACTTAGGACTACAGGCAATTCGCTTGTTTGGTTTAGAAAGTAGCATTGATTATTTTTTACAACATCTGTTAGACATGTTGCATAGATTTGACTTGCAGTGGGTAAATGACCTTGCAAGTTTTATTGAGTTTTGGGAAACTAAAGGAGCTTTAGAATCTGTCTTATTGCCAGCAAGTGAAGATGCGATTCAAGTTATGACCGCCCATAAATCTAAAGGATTGGAGTTTCCTGTGGTAATACTATTAGATCAAATTTGGCTGAATAAATCCAGAAGAACTGCTTCAAAGTTCTTTCTCAGTGATGACGATGACATTTATTTTAGTACCTTGAAGAAAACATCTGGCATTCCAGTGGTTTTGGCAAAAAGTATAATCGAGGAAAAAGAGCATAAGTTAGATATGTTTAACCTGGTTTATGTAGCCTGTACACGTGCAACCCAACGTCTTTACTTTATAGATACATTGAAGCGTAAAGCAGCAAGTACAGCGGCAAAAAAATCGGAGGAAGATGCAGAGCAGAAAGATGTGAACTCGCCAATTATGGAATTTGTTAAAACTGCAATGGCTCAATTACACCAAGATTACCAACTGCATGAAACAAAAGCAGAGGCAGCAGATATTTATTCAGTGCAAATTGGTGTAGAAGCAAAGAAGCACGAGGAAAACAAAAAAAAGCAAGACGAACCCACACTTTTTCGTTTGAAAAAAGAAGGTGAATCACTTTGGTTTCCTTCCATTAGTTTTGAGAATAGAGAAAAGCTCGAAGAGAATGCCCTTTCTTATGAGCGTCGTTATGGGAATCAATTGCATTTAATGCTTTCGAAAATTACAGGAAAATTAGGTGCAAGTGAATTACAAGATTTATTAGCCAAGGCCACACATGAAGGGCTTGTTGAAAACGAAAGTGTATCATTACTATTGTTAGATTTACAAAGAATTGCAGAATTCGAAATATTCAATGCGTGTTACGACGATGCAAAAAAAGTAATGACGGAACAAAGCTTACTCTCAGAGAACGGCGAATCCTTGAGACCTGATTTAATGATACAGTATAATGACAACTCTTGGCTTATTTTGGATTTCAAAACTGGGGCGAAGGATTTAAAACACAAAGCCCAAGTACAGCAGTATAGAAATGTTTTGTCGAGAATACTGGGTGAGCAAACCACAATCGCTTGTAAATTGTTTTATACGGCAAACCTTGAAATAGAAATAGTATAATTTTGTTTCTGATTGACAAAATAAACAGAATCAACTTTACACGTAATAAATAGATATTGAATGGATTTTAAACTACATGCAGAATTTGAACCAACAGGAGATCAGCCCACTGCCATCAATGCATTAGTTGAAGGATTGAACGAAGGCTTGAATCATCAAACGCTATTGGGAGTTACAGGCAGTGGAAAAACATTTACGATGGCGAATGTTATTCAGCAGGTAAATAGACCAACACTTATTCTCTCGCACAATAAGACATTAGCCGCTCAATTGTATGGAGAATTTAAACAGTTCTTTCCTGAAAATGCAGTAGAATATTTTGTTTCGTATTACGATTATTATCAACCAGAAGCTTACTTGCCATCGTCAGATACCTTCATTGAAAAAGACTTGCAGATTAACGATGAATTAGAAAAACTAAGACTTTCAACAACTTCAGCATTGCTTTCTGGTAGAAAAGATGTGATCGTAATATCTTCTGTTTCTTGTATTTATGGTATCGGAAACCCTAATGAGTTTGCTAATTCTATTATCACAGTCACCACCGGAATGTTAATTAGTCGGAACAAATTTTTGTTACGCTTAGTCGAAAATTTATATTCTAGAACACAGAATGAATTCAAACGTGGAACTTTTAGAGTAAAAGGGGATACGTGTGATATTTTTTTGGCGTATGATGATGTTGCGTTACGTATTGAGTTTTGGGGAGATGAAATTGAAAAGATTTCCATGATTGACCCCGTTAGCAATCATGTTTTAGAAGTTTTTGAAGAGATAAACATCTACCCGGCAAACATTTTTGTTTCAAGTCCAGAAAACACGCGCCAAGCCATTGATCAAATTGGTGAAGATATGGTGGCACAAGTGGATGCGTTTAAAACCGAACATAAAATAATTGAAGCAAAAAGATTAGAAGAACGGGTGAGTTATGATATGGAGATGATGCGAGAATTGGGCTATTGCTCGGGAATTGAAAACTACTCGAGGTATTTTGATAAGCGCAAATCTGGGTCTAGACCTTTCTGTTTATTGGATTATTTCCCAAAAGATTTCATTTTAATGATCGATGAAAGTCACGCAACTATTCCACAAATACGCGCAATGTACGGTGGCGATCGAGCGCGTAAGATTAATTTAATAGAGTATGGATTTAGACTACAAGCCGCAATTGATAATAGGCCGCTAAAGTTTGAAGAGTTTACGAGTATCATTAACCAAGCGATCTATGTTTCAGCAACACCGGCTGATTATGAGTTAGAGCAATCTGAAGGAGTTATTGTCGAGCAATTGATTCGTCCTACAGGATTATTAGACCCAATTATTGAAGTGC
>JAYSRU010000030.1:0-19424 GCA_043720875.1 Crocinitomicaceae bacterium | reverse complement strand
GGTCCATCAATCACTTTTACAGATTGACCAACAACGAATGGTATTCTCATTTCTGCCTCACTTCCAGCTAATTCGTCAACTTTACCTAAAATTCGGTTTACTTCTGACAAACGCATTGGAACAGGCGCTCCTCCTTTTTCAGCTCCTAAGAAACCGATAACATTTGGAATTCCTTTAATTACGTGAGGTACTTCCCCAACCAAAGCTGCTTCTATTAAAACATAACCTGGAAGGTATGCTTTTTCTTTCGAAACTTTTTTCCCGTCTTTCAACTGGAATACTTTTTCTGTTGGAATTAATACTTGCTCAACATAATCATTAAGCTTGTGGCGGTTAATTTCAAGTTCTAAGTATTCTTTAACTTTCTTTTCCTTTCCACTAATTGCACGTACAACGTACCATCTTTTTACGATATCTGCCATGATTACTTAGTTCCGTATATGAAACCTAATACACCTTTCCACCATCCTGATGTGTTCTGAATACCAAATCCAAAATCCATCACGAATACTAAAAGTGCAAAAATGGCAGATGAAACTAAAACGATCGTGGCGCTTTTAGTCAATTCATTCCATGTAGGCCAAGATACGTTTTGTACCAATTCCGTAATGGTTTCGCTTATGTATGTTTTAACTTTTGACACGTTATATAAGTTTTATTTTTTGCGCGGGCGGTAGGGATCGAACCCACGACCAATGGTTTTGGAGACCACTACTCTACCAGCTGAGCTACACCCGCAAAAGAAAGGGGAGCGGACTCCCCTTTCATATAAATTAAATTTATTTTTTTGTTCTTAGTCGATGATTTCAGTAACCTGACCAGCACCTACAGTTCTACCACCTTCACGGATAGCGAAACGTAAACCTTTATCCATTACGATTGGGCAAATCAAGTTAACAACGATAGAAACGTTATCTCCTGGTAAAACCATATCACGACCTTCTGGCAACAAAATCTCTCCAGTAACATCTGTTGTACGGAAGTAGAATTGAGGACGGTAACGGTTGTGGAATGGTGTGTGACGACCACCTTCTTCTTTCTTCAATACATAGATTTCAGCTTTGAAGTTTTTAGCTGGCTTAGAAGAACCTGGCTTACAAATAACCATTCCTCTTTTGATTTGAGATTTTTCAATACCTCTTAACAATAAACCAACGTTGTCTCCTGCTTCACCACGATCCAAGATCTTACGGAACATTTCAACACCTGTTACAGTAGAAGACAATTTCTCATCACCCATACCTAAGATGTCAACTGCTTCACCTGAATTGATAACACCTGCTTCGATACGACCTGTTGCAACTGTACCACGACCTGTAATCGTAAACACATCTTCAACTGGCATAAGGAAAGGCTTATCGATATCACGTGGAGGAAGTTCGATATAAGTATCAACAGCATCCATTAATTCGTCAATAGTAGCAACCCATTTCGGATCATCATTCAATGCACCAAGTGCAGAACCTCTAATAACTGGAGCATTGTCACCATCATAAGAATAGAAAGAAAGTAATTCACGTACTTCCATTTCAACTAATTCTAACAATTCTTCATCATCAACTGAATCCACTTTGTTTAAGAATACAACTAAACGAGGAACACCAACTTGACGACCAAGTAAGATATGCTCACGCGTTTGAGGCATTGGACCATCTGTTGCTGCAACTACTAAAATTGCACCATCCATTTGAGCAGCACCAGTAACCATGTTTTTTACGTAATCCGCGTGACCTGGACAGTCAACGTGAGCGTAATGACGAGCTAATGTTTCATACTCAATGTGAGATGTATTAATTGTGATACCACGTTCTTTTTCTTCAGGAGCATTGTCAATTGAAGAGAAGTCACGAGCTTGAGCAAGACCTCTTCCAGACAATACCTTAGAAATCGCAGCTGTTAATGTTGTTTTACCATGATCGACGTGACCAATAGTACCGATGTTTACATGGGGTTTGTCCCTCTTGAAATTTTCCTTAGCCATGGCTATATTTATTACTTATTATTAACTTTACTTTATTACTACTAATACAAAATTTCACCCCCTTTTGGGAAGCGAAATGCTTTTCTGTCGAGCCAATGACGAGAATTGAACTCGTGACCTCTTCCTTACCAAGGAAGCACTCTACCCCTGAGCTACACCGGCAAGATCTTTTAATGTTGTATTGAGCGGGAGACGAGATTCGAACTCGCGACCCTCAGCTTGGAAGGCTGACGCTCTACCAACTGAGCTACTCCCGCTTATATTCATTCATTTTTTTGTGGGGGTGGTTGGACTCGAACCAACGATACCTTACGGTGACAGATTTACAGTCTGGTGCAATAGCCACTATGCGACACCCCCAATTTAATGGAGCCTGTGGAGGGATTCGAACCCCCGACCTGCTGATTACAAATCAGCTGCTCTGGCCAACTGAGCTACACAGGCAAATATGAATGATTATTAAAAGAACTTTTTCCCTTTTGGGTCTGCAAAGGTAATAGCTTTTTTGATATCAACAATACTTAGATGAAAAAAAAACGAAAATAATTGAAAATAAAAAAAGCGACCAATTAGTCGCTTTCAAATTATATTTACAAATCTAACTAAACGCTTGTTTTTTCCTTATGTTTAATTACCTGAATTCGAAGGGCTTCTATTGTGCTATCGATAGCTTCTTCAAATGTCTTGCACTGTTTTTTAGCAAATAATTCTTTCCCTGGAACCAGAATTTTTATTTCAGAAACCTTGTTTTCTTGATCATCATTCTTGTCTAAACGTAAAAAAACTTCACTTCCTACAATTTGACCAGACAACGCCTCTAATTTACCAAATTTCTCATTGATAAAATCTATTAACTTTTGATCCGCTTTAAAATGGATTGAATGCACTTTAATGTCCATGATTACTGATTTAGTTTCGACCCACGTGGGTGAGCCTGGTTATATACTTTATTTAACTCAGAAAAAGAGTTGTGTGTATACACTTGTGTTGCGGTAAGATTTGCATGACCCAATATTTCCTTGAGGACTTCTAATCCTGCTCCGTTGTTTAACATGTGGGTTGCAAAAGTGTGCCTCATTACGTGTGGACTTTTCTTCTCCAGAGTTGTTATAGAGCCAAGATATATATTTATTTTCCTGTAAACAAACTTTTCATATAAATTTTTTCCATTATCTAGCACGAACAAATTATCGTTCGAATCGAACAAATTTCTTTTCATGCTCTGATAAACTTGAACGAGACAAAATAGCTCAATTCCAATAGGAATGATTCGCTCCTTGTTTCTTTTCCCAAGTACCTTTATCGTACTTTCGGTGACGTCTTTTTCTTTCAGATTAATAAGCTCTGATAAACGAATACCAGTTTGATAAAACATTTCAAACATTAAGCGATCTCTTAGTCCTGGAAAATCCTCCGAAAATAATGGATTGATGTTTTGCGTCTCTAAGTTTTCTTCTTTGACAAATACCGGTAATCGTTTTGAGACTTTTGGTCCATTAATGCGAGAAGTAGGGTTTTTTTCAACTATTCCAACTTGCCTCATCCAATTATAAAAAACGCGAACACTTGATAATTTGCGTTGAATAGTTCTATTACTGAGTTGGCTTTCTTTTAGGCTAACAATCCAAGATCGAACATTTGAGGTATTCAGTTCTTTTACGTCCTCTTCCTTTATTATTCCAGAAAATTCGATGTAATCCGAAACATCCTTTACATACGCAATAACGGTATGCTGAGAATGTCGCTTTTCTATGGCGAGATAGGATTCAAAATCTTGTATAAATGAAAAGGGAGACATAATGCCTCCCTTAACGTATCTTTTAGAAAATTGTTTCTTAATTTTCTTGTGATTTCATTTTTTGCGCGTACGCAGCTTTGATATTCGCCTGACGAAGAATAATTGATGGCTTAACGAATTCCTTACGCTTACGTAATTCTCTCATTACTTTAGTTTTATCGTACTTCTTTTTGTACTTCTTAAGCGCTCTCTCGATGTTTTCGCCTTCTTTTACTGGAATAATCAACATATTTTTAAAAACTTAAATTTCTTAATTGGGTTGCAAAGATATATAATCTATTGTTATTAACAATGCTTATTTCAAAATTTCTCTAGAAATAACTAATTTTTGTATTTCAGACGTTCCTTCGCCTATAACCATTAGCCTTGCATCACGTAAATATTTCTCAGCAGGGTACTCTTTTGTATAGCCATAACCTCCCATAATTTGCATTGCTTCATTACCATTTCTTACCGCTACTTCTGAAGAATAGTACTTCGCAAAGGCACCTTGTGATGTCATAGGAAGTCCTTTGTTTTTTCTATCCGCAGCTTGGAATGTAAGTAATTCAGCAGCTTCAACTTCGGTAGCCATATCCGCCAATTTAAATCCGATTGCTTGAAATTTCGCAATAGCTTGACCGAACTGCTCTCTTTCTTTCGCATATTTCACCGACGCTTCATAAGCACCACGCGCAACACCACAAGATAAGGCAGCGATTGAAATACGACCACCATCTAAAATATGCATTGCTTGTTTAAATCCTTTTCCAACTTCGCCGATTACATTGCTTGAAGGAATACGCACATTGTCAAAAATAAGTTCAGCAGTTTCTGAAGCACGCACACCAAATTTATCTTTGATTTTTACCGCAGAGAACCCAGGAGTTCCTTTTTCAATTATGAATGCCGTTATTCCATTTGAATCCAACAAATCACCTGTACGAATAAGCACAACCGCAACATCTCCAGACAAGCCATGCGTGATCCAATTTTTTGAACCATTAATCACCCAATCATCGCCATCTTTTACAGCAACACATTTCATGCGCATTGCATCCGAACCTGTATTTGCTTCTGTTAAACCCCATGCTCCAATAAATTCACCTGAAGCTAATTTTGGAAGGTATTTTTTCTTTTGCTCTTCATTTCCATGGTAATAAATATGACCCGTGCATAAAGAGTTATGTGCAGCTACGCTTAGTCCTACTCCACCGCAAACACGGCCAAGCTCCATTAATGCAGTTGCATATTCCATGTAAGAAAAACCGCTACCACCATATTGTTCTGGCACAAAAACGCCTAGCAAGCCAAGCTCGCCCATTTTCTTCATCACATCAACCGGAAAATGCTCATCAGCATCCCATTTATTCATATTTGGACGAATTTCTTTTTCAGCAAAATCACGCACCATTTGAGCGATCATAACTTGATTTTCAGTTCTATCAAAATTCATAGTAAACTTAGTTTAAACGTTAGTGCTTCTATTAGAAGCGTGCAAAAGTAATAATTTTATCAGTGTATTTTGTTAATCTCTCACTTCCTTGTAAAAAAGTAAGGTCGACAAGGAAATCAAAAGCAACAACTTGACCGCCACTCATCATTACCAATTCGGCTGCGGCAGAAGCAGAACCGCCTGTGGCAAGCAAGTCATCGTGAATTAAGACTTTTTCATTTGGTAAAATTGCGTCCGTATGCATTTCAATTGTTGCGCTACCATATTCAAGATCGTAATCAAAACTAATTTTTTTATACGGCAACTTTCCTTTCTTACGAATCAATACGAATGGCTTGTTTAAGCGCATTGCCAAAGCATAGCCAAACAGGAAACCTCTACTTTCTATCCCTGCAATTTTATCAATTTCAATATCCTTATATTTCTCAACCATAGCATCCAATATTTTATTGGATAGCGTAGGGTTTAACATAATGGGTGTGATATCCTTAAACATAATTCCTGGTTTCGGAAAATCAGGTACATCTCTTATTACGGATTTTATTTCTTCTTCTAAATTCATTTTTTTGATCCTATTTTAAACTTCACTTATAGCGTTAGATAATCTTTTATTTTTTCGTACAATTCTGCATCAATTAACACTGACTTTCTCAATTCTTGTAATGCACCATAATTTCCATGCTGAATTCTATATTTAACAATTGAGTTCGCCACATTCCATGTAATATAGGCTTGCACTTTTAATTCTTCTGCAGTTGCAGTATTGATGTTTATTTTTTGAATATCCATCGGATCTACTTTAACATTCGGAAGTATAATTTGGAACTTTTCAGCGTCCATTTTCCACACTTCCAATAACTGTTCTAACGAAGCGTAACCCCCTAATTGTGTTCTTCTTTTTACGATTCCTTTGGCGAAAAATGGACCCACTCCATTGATTGACATCAGATCTTCTTCTGTTGCTGAATTGATATCAACTTTTGACTTGTTGGTGCCTTTTTTATCTAATTTGGAAGCTGACCAAGATGACGTTTCAAAACTATTTGTTTCAATGGCATTTTTTGGGAAAACTAATGAATCTTGAATAATTAATAGCAATTGCTTTGGCATTACAAAAAGTTTTTCCAAATCACTGATTGATTTGAATCCTTTCGTTCGCTCTTTAAATTTTAATACGGAGCTGGCTTGCTTTTCAGATAAGCCTAATTTTTGCCATTGGGAAGCTGTGATTGTATTGGGATCCGTCTTAATTTTCAATCCACTATATTTTGATTTCTGTTCCCAACTCTTACGCTTAAAGCTTGGTGCGTATTTGGCATTTTTAAACTCTCTCTGAGCACTTGCTTCTTGCTTCGTTTGAATAATAACAATTCTAGGCTTTGGATTGATTAGCAACAGCACACGAGGTGTCAACAATACTAAAGCCATCAGAATCGCAAAGAAAACTATTGATTTTCTTGCGGTTCTGTTAAACTTCAAATCTTCTTTTCTTGAAGAATTCACCTATTGATTCGCTATTATTCTTCAGATTCTTGCCCCTCATGTTTTTGAGGTGTGGTAAGAACCTTGTAAAAGAAATATGCTGTAACTAAGGTAATTGTAATTTCTGTGGTCAACATCATGACCCATGCACTTGTACTCATGATAGTGTGTTTAATTTTTTACGATTCTTCGCTGCAACTGAAACGAAGTAAGCAATAAGTATCCAAAGTCCTAGCAAAAGAAATCTGCTCAAATTCTTATACAGCATCGTTTTTTCTTCGTCTGCAATTTTAAGTTGACGGTCCTTCTTACTCATTTCCATGGTAGACTTGTACTCTTTTACCAATGATTGATATTGTTTAATACTTTCAACTTTTGCTTCAGACAAATCATTGAATGCAACGGGGTTTTTTAAGGCGATTGTATCAACACCTTTCAATTCTTTCGAAAGCATTGCATCCATTTTATTTGCCAAAATTCCCGGATTATTGTAAATCTCAATTTTTGCTTTCGATTTTTCGTGTGTTAATGTTTTGGCAATTTCTGGAAAACTTGCAAAAAACACATATCCTAAGAAGACTGGTGTAATGAATTTAATAATGAATTTAAAAATTCTCGGCACTTTAATATCTGATCCTTCCGTAATTTCAGCCCAACCTTTATTGATTCCAAAGATCCAAGAGAAAAGAATTATTTCGACAAATGCAAATAACACTAATGAAACGGTACCTGCCCAATAATCATATTCATCGAACACACCATTGTTAAAGAATAACACGGTTGGAAGACCTAATAAAAACACAGTTCCTCCAAACATCCAAGCCGCATTTTTTTCTTTCCAACCGAATTCGTCTTGCAAGAAACCCATAACAGGAGTTCCCATTGCCAAGGAAGAAGTTACTCCTGCAAAAAACAATAATCCAAACCAAGCAATTCCTGCCGCAACACCAATTACTCCACCCCATTGTTCAAACAAATAAGGCAAAGTTTTAAAGCCCAGACCTAGTCCACCACCGGATGCAACCATTTCTCTCACTCCGTCTATACCAAAGTAACCAACAGATATTGGAATTAAAATTGCTGAACCTAGAACCACTTCCACAAAACCATTCATCCAACCTGCTGACATTGCGTTTAACGCTACGTCTTGTTTACTTTTAACATAAGATGCATAGCATTGAATAGATCCCATCCCAATAGACAAGGTAAAGAAGATTTGACCAGCTGCTGCCAACCAAACTTTAGGTTCCCATATCGTGGTGAATTTTGGGGTCCACAACCAATCTAAACCAACCAATCCATCGTGCACAGCGCCATGAACTCCTGCTTTAATCGTAACCGCTTTAATCGCTAAGAAAACACCAAAAATAATTAATAATGGCATTCCGATTTTAGCTACTTTTTCAACTCCTCCGCTCAATCCTTTTGATAAAATCCATGTATTTAATAACAAACAAAGTATCCAGAAGAGAATAGGTTCAATGGTGGTTAAACTTGTATAATTACCAAAGAAATTTACAAAATATTCTTGGCTTGAACCTCCATATCCAACAATTGAATGGTAAACATACGAAAGTGTCCAAGACTCTAAATAACAATAATATGCGGCAACCGCTAAGTTTGTAAAAATACCAAAAACACCGATGTATTTCCATATTTTTCTGCGATCCATTGCGTCTAATACAAAAGGAGTTGAGTGGTGTCCTGTTTTACCTCCAAAACGACCAATAGACCATTCCACAAATAACAATGGGATTCCCATTAATAAAAAACAAACCAAGTATGGAATGATAAAAGCTCCACCTCCATTTTCAATTGCTTGAACTGGAAAACGAAGGAAATTTCCTAATCCTACTGCATTACCTGCCATTGCTAAAATTAACCCAACTCTTGAGCCCCAGCCTGCTGCTTCTTTATCTGCCATTTTGTTTATTTAATTTTTACGAGGTCGAATATACCTAAAATATTATGAGTTGCAAAAATTCGTTAATTAAGTTCTAAAAAACTTTCCTCTAGCGTTTTTGGTTTGTATCCCAATTTTGTTTGAGCTTTTGTTAAATTGAAGCCTGTTTTTGGCGGACGTTGTGCAGATTGCGCAAGTGCATTACTGTGAGTGCCTTTAATCAATTTTTCGTTCAAATTCCAAAATTTTGCTACACGATTAAGTAAAGCAAAAATCGAAACAGTTTCGGGACCAGCAATATGAAAAATTCCTGTTTCATTTTTATCAATTACTAAATAACACCCTAAAGCTAGATCTGGAGCATACGTTGGGGCCCTAAATTGATCATCGACTATTGAAAGTTCTTTACCTTGTTCCAATTGTTCTTTGCCCCATAAAATAATATTGCCTCTACTCAAGTTATGACCTTTACCATAAACGATAATCGTTCTAACAATACTTATATTTTTATACTTAGCCTGAATTACTAAACTTTCAGCTTCAACCTTAGATTTCGCATACGTTGAAAGTGGATTTACAGCGTCGTCTTCCGCATAATCTCCCTTTATTCCATCAAACACAAAATCTGTACTTAGCAACTGAAAATGGGCTCCTACTTTCGTTGCTGCATTCAGCAAATATGCTGTTGCTTTGACATTAAGGAGATGACAGGCTGCTTGTTCTTTTTCACATAAATCAACATTTGTCATTGCTGCAGTGTGAATTATTGCTGTTGGTCGATATGCTTCAATAATTTGATTTACTTCCGATTCAATTGTAATGTCTAAAGCTTTATAATCATTCGGGTTGCATTCGGGATTACGATTCGTCCCCAACGAGGTTGCAAGAAATTCAATTTTCTCTTTTGCAAATAACTTTACTAGCGCTTGACCTAATAAACCGTTAGTACCTGTAATCAGAATTCTATGTTTTAAAGTTCCCAAATTGAATTGCTTGTTTTTTTGAATTTAAAATAATGCTTGTGTTCTAAGATCCATCCCATAGCAAGATAAATAATGAGTGGGGAACCGAGTCCAATGAATGATGCATAAATAAAACCCAACCTCACTTTAGAAGAGTCAATTCCTAATTTCCTTGCCCAAAGGCGACAAACACCAAAGGAACGCAACTCAAAGAAAAAAACTATTTTATTTATTAATCGCATTACTTCATTAGGCTATTTCCTATCAAACATTCCAAACATCTTCTTGGTGCACAAAATTCATTATTTAATTCGAGAACGGCTTGTGTTTGACCTGCATTTTTTAAAAATATATTTTTGCTTTTTATCCAATTTAGTGTACTATTCTTTTCTGGTGGTAATTCATTCAGCATTTTTGTCAACGTTTTAATTCGCTGTAAGTCGCCTGATTTTTCTGCCATAACAAAATGAATGGGCAATATAGCGTTAAGAATTAAACCCAAAACGAACGTATCCGTAGGTACGCAGCTTACTTTTTTACCTACCGGTTTTCCCCATATATAATGATATTCCCAATACTCATTTACATTGCCTTTGAAGAGTTTTTTTACAGTTGCGATGCCTATATTGAAATTCGGATCAAACAAGGTATCTAATGTATCGCTATGCATAAAAGTTGTAAATTGAGCAATTCTGATGCTCGGAAACGACGTAGGGCGTAGGCCTGAAAATATCCAAGAACTTGCTTTCATTGGTTCGATATCAAACGTGGACGACAATTTATTAAATCCGTTTCTACTGAAAGCCATTTCACTATCTCCCTCATTTACCAAGTCCGAAGCGCCATGTAACAAGGTAGCATTGCATTCGAAACGATTAAGTTTTAGTGTTTCATACGTAACACGCGTCAAGAGTTCGGAGAAAGCCAAGCTATTTGCTTTCGAACCAAACGCCATTCCAAGTAAAAGGTATTTCCCTTGTTCAAGCGTAACTGAATGATCTAGCAACATTTTAACCCATTGATTTTTACGCATCATCCGTTGTTTCAATGCTAAATTTAATTGTGCTAGAATTAAATCGTTTCCAATTGTTTGCCATTGACTTGCACAAGGTCGTTCCTTTTTTACTGACAAAAAGTTTACTAATCTATCAAACTCAGATTTAACAATCCAATCTTTTAACGCTAAGGTTGGCAACGCTTTTCCTTTAATAAAAACTTCTTTGTCGTGCTTCCAAACCACGTGTAATATCACGGAATCATAAGCAGGATCTGTATCATGTTTATGCACATACCAATCCGAGCTTTTTAAATGCATCTCAACCCTTCCATGCCAATGTAGTCCATCCATTAGTATTTCGCAATCGTTAAAATCCGGGCCAGATTCATGCGTGTTATGCTTTCCAAATTTCTTCACGAGTAAATCATTACCATTGGAGAGTTTTGTTCCCAACAAATTAAACGCTTTATGCTTCCACAAATAATGTAAATGATCTTCAGTTAAGCTAAAATCATAAACTTGAATGGGTTCTGACAGATACGGGTGATTTGGTATTTCAAAACAATTACTCATCATAATTTTTAATTTTGATTTAAATATAATCAATAATTTGATGTTTATTGCGTCGTTTTACGAATGAATTCAAATTTTACTTTGAATTCGAAAATGTCTTTGTATTTTTGCAGCACAAATTAATACCGCACCGCACTAAGTGAAAATTTTTGATTCTATCGCAGCCGCCAAAGCAATAAAGAACCCAATACTTACATTGGGAACATTTGACGGCGTACATTTAGGGCACCAACATGTGTTGCAACAACTCAATGACTTGGCGTTGGTATTCGAGGGAGAATCTACCTTATTAACATTTGAACCTCATCCCAGAATCGTATTAAATCCGGATAATCACAACCTCGAATTAATCCAAACTTTTGAAGAGAAGAAAGAAAAGTTGGAAGCTTGTGGATTACAAAATCTAATATGCATTCCTTTCACAAAGGAATTTGGAATGCAAACGGCAACCGAATTCATTGAGAATATTTTAGTTAATACACTAAATATTAAAGCCATAGTAATCGGTCATGACCATCGTTTTGGTAAAGACAGAACTGGAGATTTCCAGCTCTTGCTTGAAATGGGCAATTTACATGGTTTTGCAGTACTTCAAACCGATGCGTATGAATTAAACAACCAACTGATTAGTAGTACTAAAATTAGAAAAGCGTTACAACTCGGAGAAATTGAAATCGCGAATAGCTACTTAGGTCAGGCGTTCTCTCTCACCGGAAAGGTTATTAAAGGACAAGAAAAAGGAAGAACCATTGGATTTCCGACAGCTAATTTAGCCATACCGAATAAAGTTAAACTCATTCCAGCTCTTGGCGTTTATTGCGTAAGTGTAACTTTAGAGGGGCTTGGGTTGTTTAAAGGAATGCTTAACATCGGTAATAGACCCACATTGCATGACGACAAACCCGTATCCATCGAAGTACATATTTTAGATTTTGAGGGAGATTTGTACAATGAAACCGTTACCATTCACCTTCTCAACAAAATAAGAAATGAAAAACAATTTATTAATTTGGAAGCGCTTAAAAACCAACTTGTTGCTGATACCAGCTATGTGCGGACTTTTTTCGACTCATTTCAACGCACAAGTCGCTAAAGCTAACTACCTTCAACCTGAACAAATTAAAAACATTTCACCAGATTCTGTTTTTTACCTCGATTTATCGAAAAAGAAACTTAACGCCGTTCCCAGTTATGTGTATACGTTAAAAAATTTACGTGGTTTGAATTTATCGCGCAATCAATTTACTGAATTGACCGACAGTATTTACCTTTTAAAGAACTTACAAGAGTTGGATCTTGGTAAAAATAAATTAAAAAATTTCCCTTTGCAGTTATGCAGTATTTCTACCTTAACTCATTTGAGCGTGAATCGAAATAACTTCAATTCTTTCCCGCCGTGTTTAGGTATGTTAAAACAATTAGAAGTGTTGGATTTTTGGGGAACGCCGATTTCTAGTTTCCCGGAGTGTTTTGTTGAATTAACCAACTTAAAAATAATTGATGCGAGAAGTATTCAATTTAACGCTGAATTTCAATGGAAATGGCAGCAACAGCTTCCAAAAGTGAAAATTGAATTTGATGCACCTTGCAATTGCATGTAGTGCAACTATTATTTCTTTTTGAAAATAGGAACAGTACTACAAGGTTCTCCAAACATTATACTTTTAACCACGGGTTGTAATTTCTGCACCAGCAAACTCAAGGCTAATTCAGGCGAAGGCAAATTAGCACAACCTTTTACTATGACACGAGCATCCTTAAAAGCATCGACATTGAGTGTAGTTATGACATCTTGAAGAATTAATTGGTTCAATAGCAATTCAGATCCAACCACCACTTTAAAAGCGATGCCTTCTAATGCACTTGTAATTAGCATATATGACCATGTTGGAATAATTGCATCGGTGCTACAAAATATTCTAACCCCCTTGTTTTTATACAATGTCCAATCATGTGTTTTAAGCCAAGCTCTAAAATCTTTCTCTTTTAAGACCAATCCTTCCCACAACAATTCGCTGATGTCGATCGCCATAAAATCAACTTTTGGCATTAGCGTTTCTAAATCAATTTGAATTAGTCCACTTTCTTTAACTTTATTTTCAATTGGTAAATCGGTCATAGTTCTACAAAATTAACTATCTTCGGCACTTAAAAAATTAAAACGATGACAAAAATTAAATTATTTACAGCAATTCTAGCATTTTCATTATTAACTGCATGTTCTTCTGATCCTTTAATTGGAAAATGGAGTTTAGTTGACTTAAACTACGATGCACTTTTAAAAACTATGCCAGCTGAACAACAAGCAATGGCGAAACAACAAATTGCTGCAGGTAAAAAAGAGATACAAGGTAAAGTTGTATTCGAAATTTTAGCGGATGGTAAAATCAACTCTACTCAACCAAGTCCTGCAGATCCTACAAAATCTGAAACTAAAAAAGGAACATGGAAAATGGGTAAAGACAAAAAATCATTTACACTAAAATTAGATGGACAAGAAAAAGCTTCTGATTTGAAAATTGTAAAAAATACAGCAAAAGAATTAGTTCTTGAAGAAATTGCTCCTGCTGGAGCTCAAACAGGGCCAACGCCTCAATTGATTTTCGAGAAAAAATAATTAACACTAGTTATTTAGGAAAAAGTCCCCAAGAATCTTGGGGACTTTTTTTGTGCCTAGAATTGCTTGAACGTAAAAAAATGATATATTCATCCACGCAAACATGAAAAAACCGCTCAACATTCTAATCTGTGATGATCATCACCTTTTTAGTTCTGGATTAGAACTTATGCTCACGCGTTCAAGTTTAGCTTGCCAAGTAACAGTCACCAATAGTTCTGCGGATTGCAAGAATCATTTAAGAGCTAATCATTTTGAACTTTTCATTTGCGATATTAACATTGATACATCGGATGGTTTTGAAATAATAAATGAGATGAAATCATTGCTAAGCGACACTAAAATTATATTGCTTTCTGGTTACCAAGAACTTTTTCTAATCCAAAAAGCACAAAAGTACGGCTGTCATGCCTACCTTAAAAAAAACACTAAAATTGATGATTTGATTACCGTAATACAGCAAGAAAAGTCATCTCAACTAATTTGCCTTGGTCAAAAATCAATTCGTGATGAAAATCTAACTAGAATTGAAAATTCATCACTTCATAAAATAAAGTTATCCCAACAAGAAAAAAAAATCATTCTATTAATAGTTGAAGGCAAGAAAAGTATAGAAATTAGTGCCCTATTATTCATTTCAAAAAATACAGTTGACACCCATCGAAGAAATATTTATCGTAAATTAGGTCTCAAATCAATGGCGGCCTTAATCACATTTGCAAATGAAAACACTGTTACTAGCTAGCCTACTTTTTTTTACAACCCATACGTTTTCGAAAGATTCAATTTCTTATGACGCACATTATTACATTGATTCACTTTCCCAACGAACAATTACTGATTTTCGGGTCTTACCTAAACATAAATTTTACGCCCATGATAATATCCAATTGGGGTATGTAAAAAGTACGGCAATTTGGTGCGAATTTAAATTCACAAATACGGGTAAAAGAACGAAACGTAGGGCGTTAACTTTTAACAATATATTTCTAGATAGTTTGAGTTTTTACACACCAGAACTTAATAAAATTTTAGGTGATCGAACAGCGGGAAAAGGCGACTATCCTTTCCACTACTCGCACTCCTTTACACTAAAGCCAAATGAAACCATAACAGTTGTAGTGAGACTTAAGAAAATAATCTCATTTTTCGACTTTTCATTTCAGCTTAAAAACTGTACTCAATTAGCACAAGAAACTAGTGCCAAAACTATCTACTTATCGATCTATTTTGGAATCAATCTCTTTATGCTTACGATTTATATCGTCGTCTTTTTAATGCAAAGAAAAAAGATAACCTTAGTGTATTTAATTTATGCCATTTTTAGCAGCTGTTACATTCTAATCACTACAGGATACCTAAAATTTTTAATTTTCACAAGCCTAACCATATACAGCGAATTAAGAATCTATTCTGGCAGTTTATGGTTCATCAGCTTATTGTTTTTTATTGCTCATTTCTTAGAATTGAAAACTTACCAACCCAAAGTATTCAAAATTGTAAAAATCTCAAATAGTATTAATTTAGTAATAATGGCTGTAACAATCTGTTTATTGTTTGTGAAAAACGATTCATATCTCAACCTATTTACAAGCATTGCATACGTTAATTTTATCTGCGCCATTGTTGTTATTTTATATGCTAGTATTGCGCACCTCAAAAAAAATAGATTCATTGCCATTTTTCTATTCATCGGTCTAGCTCCTCATTTTTTATGGAGTTTAGCGATTATTTTGAGATCATTTGCCTTACTAACAAACCCAATTAGTGAAAATTGGCTACTCTTTATCAGCTTGTATGAAATACTATTTTTCGGAGTATTATTAATAAAAGAGTATTTAATGCACCAACAATCGAACAACCTACTCAACATTCAGTTAATCGCCACAAATGAAAAATCGATTAAAGACATCTCTACCACAAAGGTAGCTGAACGACGAAAAATCGCCTCACTCATACACGACAATATTGGCGGCAAACTTGCCTATATTTCTCAACTCGTAGAACGCGGCGAAATTGAAAAATTACACCAAGAAATTGACGCCTTAAGTGCTGATCTTCGAATTTTATCCCACACCATTTTACCCAAATCCTTAGAAGAAGGGGCGCTGATTTTATGCTTGCAAGAACGTATAGAACAACTAAATCGCTTCGGTAAAGAAACCAATATTGAGTTAATTGGGTATGATTTCCCGCAAGTTATACCCATAGATTTAGCGTATACTATGTATTTAACATCCATGGAACTCATGAACAACTCATTGAAACATGGGGAATCTAAAGAAATAATTATAGAATTTTTTGCACAGCCAAATGCACTTGTATTTCAATTCACTGATAATGGAATTGGTTTTGAATATTCGATTGAAAAGGAGGGGTTTGGACTTTCATCCATCAGAGGTCGCATCCAACAACTCGGCGGAATTTTGGAGATAAACAGTAACCGAAGTGATGGAACAACAACACAAATAACACTCCCGGTTTAACTTAAACAATACCAATAAAAAAGTGATTTAAGCGGACTCTCCCTTTTAAAAATCCACCCCGTTTCACTGAAAACCAATCCAATAGAATCATTGATTTTCACTAGAAAATACTTACTTATAGGTATATAAAAATCGTAGCGTGTTATTTAAATTTGTACTCACTTAAACAACAAATAATATGACAATCAAAAACACTTCTATTGCTCTAATTGGAATACTTTCCCTGAGCTCGTGCGCAACAATTATTTCGCGCGAAAAAATGACAACACGCACGAACAAAACCGTTGCCATCAACGTTCCGCCATTGATTTGCGCACCGATTATGGTAGACTTAGACATTGACATGACAAAAAGAGCAAAAGGAACATCATCTGGTATATTAACTGCCTCACTAAACGAAGAATACTTCAGAGAGCTTGCGCTTGCACAAGCAATTATCAGTTCTGATTCTGATCTATTATTGGAACCAATCTATCAAGTTACAAAAACTCCAGTGCCCGGTAAATCTACAACATCAATCGATGTAATAGTAACAGGTTATGGTGCTAAGTTTGCTAATCCAAAAAAATTGACAATTGCTGACACTTCGCTTATTCAGTTCTCTTTGAAGCACTTGAATGAAAATACGCCAGTAAAAACAACAGAAATGCCAAACAATGCTATACCAACGGCAACTAAAGCAAAAAGAAATGGATTACTTATCTACTAATTACATTAAAATTGTATTTTTTGTATTTGGGTTATTTGGAATTCAAAATAAAGCTGCCGCCCAAGATATGTACAAGCATCACTTAATTGGCATTGGAGCCGCTTTTGGGAGGTACGGTGAAAATACTATGACGGAAGATAACTTAACTGAAAATAACTCATCTCGAGGGATTTCACTAAGCTACACGTACCGAATTCAACCTAGAATTGGATTTCATTTGAATTTTTCGCGGCTAACCTGCCCTGAAATAACTAATTCTAATTCTAGACACACCGTATTGGGCGTAAAGTTTACCACCAAAGCAAATCGAAGACTTCAATTTTTTGTTTTGCCAGTAATTGGAGTGGGGAAATATCAAACATGGGATATTCTTTTTAACGGATTGTATAACCAATATAAGTTCAAAACAGACTACAGAAACATAGATGTAGGTTTAACCATAGGATTTGATATACACGTTACTAAATTTATGTTTCTCTCATTTCAATCGAATTTGAGAACAAGTGCACAGCGATTCAATGGTTATACTTTTTCATCTATTGGAGCAGGATTTAAGTTCTAAAGACGTTACATCAAACTCAACGTACAATACGCTTATTTCCAATTGACAAAAAAATAAATTGCGGTTAACCAAACCACCAATGAAAACATTGGTGGTTTGGTTTTTATAAGAACTTAAGTACAAAAAAAGCATTAATATCACTCAACAAACACACTTACTATCTATGAAATTTTTACTCACCACTCTACTAACTGTTGCTTTAAATGTTGCTTTTACTCAAGTTGTCAATGGAAACAGCACAGAAACTAAATCCAACACAGCGTTGTTTATTGGAACATACAACATAGAAAAAAAAGGTATTTGCAGTAGCAAAGTATACATAATGGAAAATGTAAAAGACAAGACGGAGTATGAAACGAAACGAATAGCCTTCAAGGAATCACACAAGAATGATGAGTCTTTTTGTACTGGGACACGCTTTGTTTCCGATAAAGAATGTGTTGTAATCTACAAATACCAACAACGAATATCCGGTTGGAATTGCAGTCCAACGGTTTATTCCATAAAGGTGGGTAAAACGCTTGAATATTGTACAGATGAGATGAATGTATATTTTGAGAAATACCCCAAAGAATTTACTAGCGCTCCTGAGATAGTCTTCTCCAGATGCAATACACCACAAGGAAATAAAACCGACTGCCCAACTTACGGTTTTAAGATACACGCTACGCCAAGTTACAATTGTGCAAGTTTAAGTTGGTGGGCACTTTCGACAACCACTAACACAGTTGATGCGCAAGGAAATTTTAAACAAAATAAAGTGCCCGAGGCAATTAGTTTTACGCTAAATTATCGTAAACTGGGCGATAAAATCTGGCTAACTGAATCCATGCCAAACACAGGCAAGAATGTTTATTCGCTAACTGGTTTAAGTGCCTGCACTACTTATGAAGTCTTCATGGTTACAACTTGTGATAATTCTATTCAGTCTGGTCCAAGTACAACAGTAAAATTTACAACTGCGTGTACTAAACCTGGTACAACGTCATTTCAAAATATCACTACTTCATCAGTACAAGTTAGCTCTGAAAGGTTAACCGCAATGATTACCTTTCCTTGTAACAGCAGTGCTGAAATGCAACAACGTATTGTTGAATACAAAACTGCAAATGGATCTTGGATGGTAGTAATTTGTAATTCTGGAGAACCTTGCATTGTAACAGGACTAACACCTGGCACACTCTATAAAGTAAGAACACGATTTAAATATGGTGATAATCTGTTTTCAAATTATACTGCTGAAAAGAGCTTCACAACTATTAAATAACGGAATTTTTTGCAGCATATTCCTTTATTAAACATTAATTTTACGAAACTTAACTAATAATTATGATTAAGAACTTTTATCTATTCACGATTTGCATTTTTGCAATACCCAGTTTCTATGGACAAAGCATTACGTATTCGACATTAACAAGCTTGCTAAGTCAAAACATTATTCAAGTTGAAAAAACAATGGTGAATAATGGATTCAAGTTTACGACCATTTCAACTTATACAGATGGAGAATCTAATTATCAAAATACTTTGCTTGAGACGGTTGCAATTTTACCTTCGGAAAAATCTTTAGAATTAAGATGCAATAGAACAACATATCTAAAAGTTCATGCAGAAATAATGTCCGCGAATCTAAAAATTGATGAATACGAATTGCGTGACAACGATAAGTTACATTATACAACGCCACTTTACGATATTAATATTCGATATATAAAAGACGAGAAAATATATGAATTCCAAATAAAAAAAATAAAATAAGCTCACAGTATGAAATATACAATCATTTTTATAGTATCACTTTATTCGTTTATTGCAACTGGACAAGACATACATAATTTCAAAACGTTTAATTCGTTGCTGGAAAACCCTATTGATATTACCGACGCTGAATTAAAACGCAATGGATATACTTATTACGT
>JAYSRU010000029.1:0-6350 GCA_043720875.1 Crocinitomicaceae bacterium | reverse complement strand
TGAATTAAAGAAAGTTGCCTTGTCGACCTTTTTGATTGCATTGCTATTTGCTTTTACCTGCTACTTCGCAAAATGAAGGCCTGGTTCGAAAAAAAGGTTTTACACTTTAAGACGCCAGCTGGAACGAGTCGAGGCGTAATGCAAGATAAACTGTCTTGGTATTTGTTCATTGAAGAAAATGGCATTATCGGTCAAGGGGAATGCTCCATAATCGAAGGATTATCCTTAGACTTCACGGATATCGCCAAATACGAATCAGCTTTACAAATAATTTGTACTAACATAAGCACCTATTTCACCCAGCCTCAATTACTGGCAAAACAGTCTTCCCTATTCTTTGGACTTGAGCAAGCAATACTCGATTTCAATACTGGTGGTAAGCACGTCTATTTCGACAATGCTTTCGCAAAAGGACAGCACAGAATTCCTATAAACGGATTGATTTGGATGGGAAGTATTGAAGCCATGGCTGATCAAGTGGGAAAGAAAATTAGTGAAAATTATACCTGCTTGAAATTTAAAATCGGAGGACTTGATTTTGAAAACGAACTAAGCCTGTTAGCAAAAATAAGAACAAACTATCCAGACCTAACTATTCGGGTAGATGCAAACGGCTCATTTCCTATCGCAACAGCCCAAAACCTATTGAAGCAACTTTCAGTATTAGGTATTCATTCGATTGAACAACCCATTGCACCGGGAAATTGGACTGAAATGGCTAGGCTTTGCAAAAACACTGCGATTCCTATTGCGCTCGACGAAGAATTGATTGGCATAACTGATCTCGAAGAAAAAATTAATCTATTGGAAACCATTCAACCGCAATACATTATCCTTAAACCTAGTTTGCACGGTGGTTTTCAGGGTTGCGCTGAATGGATCGCCTTGGCAGAAGCTAGAAACATAGGTTGGTGGATCACTTCAGCATTAGAATCTAACCTCGGACTCGAAGCCATTTGTCAGTTTGTTGGCGCATATGAAACAAATATTCCACAAGGTTTAGGAACCGGAGGATTGTATACCAATAATATTGAAAGTGATTTAGCGATTGAGAATGGAGAGATTTATTATAAAATAAACAAGCACTGAGAAAGCTGTTTTTATTATCGATTTCGTTTCCAGCACTCATTAGATTTCTATTTTAGCCGTTCATTTAGCTTGAGCAATTCTTTTCCTTATCACCAAATACGCTAGTAGTAAAAATGAAATTGGAATAATTGACAATAGTGTAGAGGCAAAATAGATATGATGATTAAAATTCATACTACCAAAAACTATGTTTGTATAAACAAAGCTTACAAAATAAACAATTGTCAGAATTAGCTTATGCTTGATTCTCCATTTAAGCGTTAAAATAAACAACATAGAAAGAATAAATGCTGCTAATTCAAACCAAATAACTAGAATCACGTCACTTCCACTAGCGCAGGATGTTATAGGTAATAGTAGGAAAAGAAGCAATTGTTTAGTTCTCATGGCACTTTGTTTTTTTACAGCAAGATAAATAAGTTTATTTTTCTTATTGAATTAGGTTTAGCTTTTAGTAACAGCTAGACGTCTTTACACTATGCCATTTTTCGAATTGTATTCGTTTCAATATTAAAAATGAATGTGCGTCCCAATAAAACAGTCTCGCCGCCATTCATGAGTTGATTCCTTATAAATGCTAAGATAACTCAATTCGTAGCGAAGAAATAGTGAAAAACGTTTTCCAACTCGATATGCTGTTTCAGGTAACCATGTAAACGATATGCCATTGGAATAAAATCGTGTCCAATAAGGCACGTTAAACGATAGTTTCTTATTAGTTCCGTGAACAGCCAAGCTTATTAGTGGTTCAACACTGCTTTTTGCTTCACTTCTTTCATCATGAAGTAACCGTAAGCGTGTATCTAGTCCCACTCCCGCCGAAAAATAAATTGGCTTTCCTTGTTTTACAAAATAGTATTCTGCAAGTGTGGTAAAGTCATAAGCGGTCTTAGTGTAAAAAAACAAAGTGCCATAAGATCGAAGTCGTCCTGTAAATTTGAGATTGACTTTCTTGAGTACCGGGGAAGTATATCTTATATCTGTAATTGGAAATAAATAGCGATTGCGAAAACTGCCAAAATCTACTGATAATTGGCTTTTCGACAAGTTCTCATTACCTTGACCGTATGATGAAGAAAAGGATAACACGAACAATACTAAGGGAAATAACTTTCTCATGGCGCTACTTCGCTATATGATGAACCTATTTTGATTTCATCAAAGTAAATAATATTTGTATTTGAAGTTTTATCCTTCCCTCTATATTGTCCAAATTTAAAGTAGTTTCCTGCTCTGTTAAACAAATTTCGTTTGTAGTATTTATTGTCTTTGCCGTTGAATGGCGTTATCAAGTTGCCATTAAGCCAAACTTCCATAAATGCCTTCTTGTTATCTCTCCAATAGATATGAGCAACAACATCTTGCCATTGTCCTTTGTTAATGGGTTGAGCATTTCCAACTAAGAATGTTTTATTGCTCGATCTTGGATTTTCATTCATTTTTAGTTCAATTGTCCCATTCACGTAAACTAATGCAAGTGGTGGTGACGAACCACGTAAGTTTGGGTCAGGCTCCCAACTTTCACCCTGTTCATAATAGGGTAAATCTTGCCACTGACAAATTAGATTATAAGCCTGATCTGAATAATTTGTGTCAATCATAAAGCTAAATGCGTAAAAAACTTCAGATTTAAATTTTGCACAATTAAATACTGCCAATTCGGAACGATAACCATTGTTGATATAATCGTCTGGACGTAATGTATTCATTAATGCATAATTCCCTTTACGCACAGGACTATTCACAATTTTCATATTTACAGCTGTGTCTACTGCTAAAAAATGGAACCCATTCAAGTTACCTATTTCAAAGTCGCCAATAAAATGGTCAAACGGTTGATTGGATACAGTTGTCGGCACCTTTCCACAGCGGCATAAAATTGCAAGAATGAGTACAAAGTAAATTTTATTCAACATGGTAAATTTTCTCTATAGTTATTATAGTAAACCCAAGCCTTGGAAACAACTATAAATCCACAAAAAACTCAATTGCAGTAGGTTTGATGATTTTATATAACGCAAGATCCTTTTGGGTTTTCACTGTAGTGCTCTAAGTTTTTTTGTTGAAAGTAAGTATAAATTCTAACAATCTGAGTTACTTATCAGACAATTTAATTCCATGGGCCAAGTTTTGAAACATTGATATACTACAAAAATGCTTAAACCAATTGAAAAGATTACAGCTGTTCTTATTAATATTTTACCGTAAAGGTGTCATGCGCGTAACGCTAACGATTAAGTGAGTAGCACATTTTTTAGCATTCTCTAGTACATCAAACGTTCCGAACCTCACGCGCATTCCTAGTTTCTTATACCGTTCCTCAAAATTAGAAGGTGCAAAAGTTTGGGTAATGCCATTGTTTTCAACTTTAATTATGGCACCGCATTTTTCGTCTATTTCTACAACACCAACATACATAACTTCAGTTTTCACTTCTTCTACCACCTCGGCGCTTGTGCTTCCTGTTATATTTTTATTACTCCCACAGCTCAACATTAGAACTGTGGGAAGTAAAAATAAAAGTAAATTTCTCATGTTATTATTTCACTACTTGAAACGAAAGGGTTTGAACACCATTCGCGTGAATTACTCTAACATAATACATACCTTGAGGTAATTCACTCGCATCATAAGTCCATGAATTTGATTCTGTTTGTGAAGTGCTTATTACTTCTCCAATAGTTGAAACCACCTCGAAAGTAATTTTTCCTGAAGTGTTGATGTTAAAATTAAGCTTATCACTAGTAGGATTTGGATACATATTAACTACATACTGTACTTCATCCAACTGTAACGGACCATTTCCAACTTGAACAACCGTTTGAGTTACCGCATGATTTTGTTTTGTTGCTGTAACTAAAAGCGGATCAATTGTGCTCAATGTATTGAAATTGATGGTAACCGATCCACCAGAAATCAAACCATACCCCAACAAGATATTATTTTGTGAAACCGCAATTCTTGCTCCTTCTGTTGAAGAGGTAACCGTGATACTGCTGCTTGCCGCTGGAACTTGTGCTGCATTCGCAAATGTTAATGGCATTGTTTGCTTGTGTCTAAACAATGTCGAAGGATCACCAAAATATGCCCAAGTCTGAATCACCTCATGCCCTTGAGCACCTGCATAATTCGACAACATTGAAATTTGCCCGTTGTAAAAAATTCCTCCTGTGGTTCTTTTGATGTAAGAAGGACTGGCTTCGGTTAATATATTTGTCATTTCCCACTGCGTTTGCATTGGTGGAGCCCACGACATTAGAATAGTTGAACCAGTAAAACCGATTGCACCCTTCGTTCCTCCAGTTGCTGCACGTAAAAAATTCTCTGCCACACAAGTGCCCGTAGTAAAAGTCCCGTTATTACACGCTACGGAAGTAATCAATGGATACATTCCATAATTTGTTGCTGTTGAAGCATCCGTGCCTGTGTAATTACAGGTAGCCATTCCAGCATCCCATCCATGACCAGAATAGTTCCAAAGTCCTAAACCTTCATTCAACGTTGCTTGTAACGATGCTGCATCCGGATCTCCAATTGCGTCTGCCCCGCCATGATTGCCATCATACAATTCGTGTACTGTTGTGTATCCGAATGACATTAATTTTGTTCTCATTTGACGCATATGATCCCAATCTGCCAAACCTAAATTTCCATAGCCAGCTCCTTCATCAGATCCAATACCTACAGCTTTTTCCATCCAATTGCCTGCAAGTGGATTTTTTTCATATTCCAAGGTACGCTCTACTTGCGTGCGGATTGACGCTACATTCTGCCCTGAAAAACGACCCACAAAAAGTTCTGGATAATAATCAGTGCCGGAAAGTTGACCATAGAATGAATCTGACCACAATTCTTCAGAGCCAGATAATCCATAAGTATGTGCGGGTATTTGTTGGTGATCGCCCACCAACAATAAATACAACGTATTTGGATTACTTGCAAAATAAGTTGAAAGGTATGCCTTGATAGCAGCAGCCGTCACCCCGGTAACGTTCGTGTTTACAACCGTCGTTTTGATTCCCTTTTGATTCTTCCAATTTGCGAAAGGAGCAATTTCAGTTTCAAACGAAGGAACCGTTATAATTAACATCTCACCTTCTTCACTTTTAGAAGTATATTTTAGCTGAGCGCGATTTAAATAGAAATCATTCGCAAACGTTTGAGAAACAGGATCGTCCCACTTTGTTTTTAGCTCATTTGGCGCTTCTGTTTCATTGTTGAAGTTCACAGATACGGTTATATCAGCATAAACTCTTAACACTCTAGTAACCGGATTGTATTGGTAAGGTGCAACTTGAACTGCAACACCTCTACTTGAACGAAAAATGAATGGATCGAAACCGAAAACTCCTGTTGAAGGATAGGTTGAATTATTCGAATACACCGCACCAAAGCTGTAAGGAACATCACTCGGATTTATATTTCTTTTTAAATTTCCTTTTGAAGGAGCAACCAAAATGTTTTCAAATTCCTGGTAATTAGTCCCATAAGAAATATCGAATGTTGGGTTACCTGTTGCAGGCAACTCGATATTCACAGAATAAACTGGAAGTTCGGGTGCACCGACTTGATTCAAGTTGATTTTATGTGATTTAGAAAATTGCACATACTGCTCCCCATTAATTGTGGTATACTGAAATGGAGCACTTTGGTTAACGTGTTTAAACGTCATTCCGACATCGGATGAATTCAACAGTTCGAAATTTTGTGCGGAAGTACCAAACATTATGGCGCACACACTTAGAAAAGATAGTTTTAATTTCATTTTGTTTTGTTTTAGCGTAACAATAGTAAGGATAAAAAACCGAATACTCTTCCTTATCTTAAAATAACTTCTGGATATTTTTAAAAACGAAAATGGGTAAAAGTTATGGGAAAAGACGTGGGTTGTATTTGCTAAAAAACCATTTGGAAGTCCGAAATCGGTAGTCGAATATTTGGGGCGATATTCACATAAAATTGCAATTTCGAATCATAGGATAAGAAAGATAGATATCCAAAATGTAACTTTTGATTACAAAGATTATAGAACTGCCGGTTCAAAAAAACAACTGAAGTTGACCCATGCTGAGTTTATTCGCCGATTTGCTCAGCATATTTTACCCCCACAATTTGTAAAAATGCGCAATTATGGTTTTTTGTCGAATAATGGTAAGAAAAAGTTGAAAATAGAACAAATGAAAAACGGTAAAATTGAGCAAGAAAAAACAAAAATAAGTTACAAAGAAATAGCGAAAAACCAATTGGGATTTGATGTAGAA
>JAYSRU010000028.1:0-6351 GCA_043720875.1 Crocinitomicaceae bacterium | reverse complement strand
AAAATTCTTAGGTAAAACAGACTATTCCAATCTCATCATGTTGCAATCGATTTTTTCGGTTTTAACCTTTCTACTTGCATTAAATTCTGGCGTTTTCTTTTTCTACTACAAATTCTACAAAAAAGAGCTGAAGAAAAGAGTATACACCACCTGGTTTTATTACGGTTTATGTATGACGCTAATCATACTGATGTTGCTCGCCATTTTTTCACAAAACTTTATACAACTATTTGTAGTTACTGAATCTAATTCAGACATACTGGCAACCTGTGTTATCCTTATAGGATTTCAATTGATCCCCTACGTGGTCACAAATACTACCATTAACTATTACCGCGTTCTTCGAGAACCTAAGAAAGCAATAGGATTGGTATTTATTGAAGCATTATTCACAGCAATTTTTGTAACCAGCTCGTTATACATATTTAATTGGGGGCTCGTGGGTGTTATGTTAAGCCAAATTTTGTCTCGAAGTTTAAGTGCCTTAATTTATCATAAACGTGCAGCCTACTTTCTATCCATCAAATATTTCTCATTCCGAATTCTCAAAAAGATTTTTGCCTATACATGGCCTTTCTTCATCATCAGTGTCTTCGGTTGGGCAATTTTGAGTATTGATAAGTTTATTGGTGCAAAGCAACTTATAGACACTTCAGATATTGCATTATTATCTTTAGCCATGCAATTGGTTATTCCTATAACCATATTAGCAGATATGGTGCGCATGGCTATTGGACCTTTTGTTATGTCTATCCATAAAGAAAATGATGCGCAAGAAACCTATCAAAAAGTATTTGACTTAAGTATTTTTAGCTCCGCCATAATGGTTGTACTCATTTCCACAGCCACCCCCTATTTGACATTAATGTTGACGGACAAAACATTCTTAGGAGTTATTTATATTGTTCCACTAATGGCTTTATCCAATATTTTTTCAATGGCAGCCAACCAATTTTCAATTTCCTTTGGACTTAAAATGAAAAATATTTATATTCTATATGCAAGTATCATTGCTGGAACCATAGGTATCCTGATAAATTACTTGCTAATGTCTAAATTTGGGTTTGTAGTTTCAGCCTATTCACAGGTTCTTTCTTATGCTGCTATGGCCTCATTTCTATATTTTTTTGGTACCCGAAAAGTAAACTTAAACATAAAACTTAAGTCTGCATTACTTTACATTTCCATTCTACTCGTATATATTTGGGTAATAAGCCTAGAAAACGAGCATGTAATACAAAGTAACTTTTATGGAACAACTATTTATGGGATTCTATTTGTTGCCATTATTACATTCACTTATGTAAAAACACAGCAAATAAATGTAAAAGCTCTTTTGCATGGCATGTTAGCAAAGCTTAAAAAAAATAAGTAAAAACAAACGTGTAAGTGTCTAAAAACGAAAGAATTACTTTCTGATAAATTTATCCTTCAATCTTAAAATCGGTTTCTCAAAATACTTGTAGCTCATGTAGCTAATAATAATCGACAAAATTAAACCCACAATCGTTTCCAAAATAATAACAGACCAAATATTTTTGTTTATTTCCAAATAAGTTGCCACGCGGTTCACAATTAGAATTGCAATAAAATGCAAACAATACAAACCATACGTAATCAATCCTAATCGAGATATTTGCTTAAAATTAGACATTTTATAAAATGAATTTTTAGCGTAACATTGCTCTAAAATTATACCCCCGATAACTAATGAAATAATGAATCGTTCGAATATATTAATCCAATAATTTTGCATTAATAATTCATGCCTAAACATGTAAATTACAGCTAACAAAACATATATTCCGACAATCACCCATCTTTTCATGTTACTAACCGCTTCTTTGAATTTTGGAAACTGTAGGATAAAGAGTGCTCCAAATGCACCCACAACCATGTCTGATACAACGGACAAGGTGTGACATTCATTTATGACATCTAGGTTGTAGTAAGCCCTGATACTAAAACTTATCACTATGATTACAGAAAAAGGTATCCACAATTTTTTCACAGGGAAGATGTATATGATTACCGGCCAAATTAAGTAAAACTGCTCTTCAATTGCAACAGTCCATAGCACCGCTAAAGCCGATGAATCCGGTAATCCTTTAGAAATATAGTCAAAGTTGTTAAGAAACAACATATACATATAAGGCGAGGCATTTTCCATTGACACTTGCCCCAATAACTCTTTTAAAAAAGGAAAAATAATAAATCCAAAGAAAACACAAAAATAGAACAAAGGCCAAATCCTTAACACACGCCTCATCCAAAAGTTTCTTAATACAATATTTCCGTACTTTAATTTCTCATTCACCAACAAATAGGTTATAAGAAATCCACTTAATACAAAAAAGAAATTAACACCAAGATTCGTATTTTCAAACAAATCAAATTTCAGAAATTGGTATACTTTATTGGATAATATATAATCAAACTCGGTATAAAAACTATGATTAATAAATATTGATAAGAAACAAAGAAATCTTAAACCGTCTAGGTTTTCGAAATAATCAGTTGTAGCTTTTTTATACTCTTTCATACTATCTTTCCAGTTCTTCTTCTAAAGTAAGTTAGCATAACCTGGAACTCAATTACCGTTGAAATCCATAAGTATGCTAGTTTAGAAGCGTCGATTATTGTTTTTGACCCCTAGCTATTGTTAAAACAAAAGTACTTTATATTTCTGAAATTGTTTCGACTATTAAATGTGACCATAAAAAACCACTTTTTTCGCTTACTTTTACCTTTGATTTAAACGATTGATATGTGTGGCTTTGCCGGTTTTATAGATTTTAAAGGCACGTCGTCTCTGACTATATTAGAAGAGATGACTAACACAATGCACCATAGAGGTCCTGATGGTTCCGGTTTTCATTGCGTTGTTGAAGATGGTTTTCAAATTGGATTTGGACACCGAAGATTAGCCGTAATTGATTTAACGGAAACAGGTAAACAACCCATGCATTTTAATGCCTTAGACATGGTGTTTAACGGTGAGATTTATAATTACCTTGAAATAAAAAAAGAGTTAAACGCTCTAAACCACACATTTGTAGGGAATTCTGATTCTGAAATGATTTTACACGCGTACCAGGAATGGGGCGTTGATTGTCTATCAAGGTTCATTGGAATGTTTGCAATAACCATTTTTGATCGTTCAAAAAACATCCTTTTTTGTGCAAGAGATCGCGCTGGAGTAAAACCATTTTTCTATTACACAAAGGCTGATTTATTCTTATTCGCTTCAGAATTAAAAGCATTTCATAAGCATCCTGAGTTTGAAAAAAACCTAAATCGTAATGCAATAGCTGCATTTATGCAATTTGGGAATGTACCCGGAACCAATTGTATTTTTGAAAATTGCCATAAACTTGCACCAGGTTGTTACTTGCTAATTGACTTAGAAACCCAAGCTCATACAATTCATCGTTATTGGGATATTAATGAAGTTTACGCACAACCATTACTAGATATTTCATTTGACGAAGCAAAATTTGAAACCGAAAAATTACTCCAATCTGCCTGTAATTATAGAATGGTTGCTGACGTTCCGGTAGGTGTATTTTTAAGTGGTGGTTACGATAGTTCATGTGTTACCGCGTTACTTCAAAAAGAATCTTCGCAAAAATTAAAAACCTTCACGATTGGCGTGCCCGATCTAGGAATGAACGAAGCTCCTTACGCGAAACAGATTTCAAAATTTATTGGAACCGAACATGAAGAACTTATGTGTTCGGAAAAAGATGCCTTAGAAATTATTCCAACACTCGCTTTTCATTACGATGAGCCCTTTGGTGATAGTAGCGCAATACCCACAATTTTGGTGAGTCGAATGGCTAAAAGACACGTTACTGTTGCTTTGAGTGCGGATGGTGGAGACGAACTATTTGCAGGCTACAACCGTTACGATTATTTGATCCGATACGGAAAAAAAATCAATGCAACTCCGAAATTTTTACGTTCAATGCTCGCAGGTACCATGCATGCAATCCCAGCAGGAAAAATTCCGATACTTAATAAGAAATACAATTTTGCCAATCGTTACGAAAAACTAAAAGGACTTCTAAAAGATTCTACTTCAGAATCCATGATGCTCAGTATGCTTAGTCAATATAATCAAAGTGAAATTCAGCGTTTGATGAAGGAACCTATTCAAGCCTTACCGACTGTTTTTTCAAAGCAAAATCAAGCGAATTCTCACCTCAACACGATGTTATCGATCGATTATCAAAGTTATTTACCCGACGATATTTTGCAAAAAGTAGATCGTGCAACAATGAGCGCTAGTTTGGAAGGCCGAGAACCTTTTTTAGATCATCGAATTATTGAGTTTGCTGCCCAATTACCTGATCATTACAAATACAATAATGGGATCAAGAAGCACATTCTTAAAGAAATTACTCAAAAACATATTCCTAAAGAATTGTTAGATCGCCCAAAAATGGGATTTGGTATTCCGATTGAAAATTGGATGATGCACGAGTTAAAAGACATTGTTCAAACTTACCTAGCTGATGCTCGAATTCAAAAACAAGGAATTTTTGATGGCGCTGAGGTAGCTAATATGAAAAAGCATTTTTTCGCTGGAAAACGCGAATTGGGTTACAAAATGTGGTACATGTTGATGTTTCAAATGTGGTATGAACAATGGATGGAAGCGTAATCATGAAAAATATACTTTACATTTCTTACGACGGAATGACTGATCCATTAGGGCAAAGTCAGGTTTTACCTTATATTTTTGGCCTGAGTAAATTGGGCTACGCTTTTCATCTTATTAGCTTCGAAAAAGCAGATAAGTTTGACCAAAATCGAGAAATTATTCAAGCAAAATGCACCGAAAACAATGTTATTTGGCATCCACTGAGTTATACAAAAAAACCTCCCTTACTTTCTACGATTTGGGATGTCTACCGCATGAAAAAATTAGCTAGAACCTTACACGGTCAGCATCAATTTGAATTATTACATTGTAGAAGTTACATTGCTGCGCTTGTTGGTTTAAATTTCAAGCGTAAACTTAAAATTCCATTTCTCTTCGACATGCGTGGATTTTGGGCTGATGAACGCATAGATGGGAAAATTTGGAAAAAAGAGAGCTTCATTTTTGGAAAAGTTTATTCCTATTTTAAGAAGAAAGAACTATCCTATTTTCAAGAAGCAGGTCAGGTAATCTCACTTACAGAAAATGGTGCAACTGAAATTTTATCTTGGAACAACTTAAAAATAAAACCTCAAATTACGGTTATTCCTTGCTGCGTAGATTTAGCCTTATTCGATCCATTAAAAATTGTGGATGGCGATAAAATTCAACTCAAAGCATCTTTAGGCATAGCAGAAGGACAAATAGTTGTTGGGTACGTAGGATCGATTGGCACGTGGTATATGTTACCAGAAATGTTGCAATTTTTCAAGTATTATTTAACCCAAGAATCATCTGCAATTTTCTTGTTCGTAACGGGTGAAAACCCTTCTACTATTTTAGAACAAGCAACACTTCAAGGAATCCCTAGTAAATCTATCCGTATCACAAGTTGTTTACACGCTGAAGTTCCGAAACATATCGGTATTTTCGATTTTTCAGTATTTTTCATTCTTTCCAGTTATTCAAAAAAGGCTTCTTCTCCAACCAAGCAAGGAGAATTGATGGCAATGGGTATTCCACTCGTTTGTAACGCTGGTGTTGGAGATACTGATAAAATTGTATTAGACAATAAAAGCGGTGTTGTGCTCAATTCATTTTCAGATGACGCTTTTGATATTGCCATACAAGAGCTGAAACTCATTTCTGCCAATCAGTTTCAAGTAAAAACAAGCGCCACTTTTGGATTATTTGAAGGTGTGCAAAGGTATGCTGAGGTTTATCAAAAAATCATATCACCTAAAGATTGAATTTACTACCTTTGCGCCTGATATTTATATTTGTAGTGGAATTTGCCACAATTCAGTAAAATGCCGAAAAAAATCACATTTATTGTCCCATACCCGCATGACGAAGCTCCTTCTCAACGCTTCAGATTTGAGCAATATTATGATACCTTACGCAGTGCAGGATTTGAGGTTGAAACCAAATCATTTTTAAGCTTAAGTACTTGGAACAATCTTTATAAAAAGGGAAACGTATTGGCTAAATTTTTCGGAATTTGTAAAGGATTTGCTAAACGTTTCGGACTTCTATTTCAATTAGGCAATACAGCTATTGTATTTATTCACAGAGAAATAACTCCCGTTGGTCCACCAATATTTGAATATATTATTGCAAAGATTCTGAGAAAAAAAATTATCTATGATTTTGATGATGCCATATGGATTAAAAACACTTCCGGATCGAACAGAATTGCAGCTTGG
>JAYSRU010000027.1:0-6377 GCA_043720875.1 Crocinitomicaceae bacterium | reverse complement strand
TTTCAAAAAAGCCTTGGAAATGAATATCCAAAGTGGGAATAAACTATGGGAATCATTCAATTATCACAACATCAGTAACGTTTACAAAGATTTAAAACAATACGATCAGGCATACAAATATGTAAAATTGAGCAACGACTTGAAAGTTGAATTAGGGGATTCACTCTCCTTAGTATCGGGTTATTTATTGCAAAGTGAAATTTCAGCTATTCGTAAAGATTACAAAAACGCTTACGAATGTTTGAACTTATATGTGAAAATAAATGACTCACTCAACTTACGGGAACAAGGGAACTTATTGAAAGACTTAGAAGCAAAGTATGGATCGGATAAAAAGCAATTTGAAATAACACAACTCAAAACGGATAACGAATTACAATCCGTAAAGAATAACAGCTTGAAAATGGAAGCTGGGAAAAATAGAAACATTATTCTACTTGCCAGTATTGCCTTAGTAAGTTTAATTATTGGTGTATTGTTGCTGGTGCTCAACCTAAAAAAGCGTAGACAAACGAATGACTTATTGAATACCAAAAACAACGAAATTGAAGAAACAAATAAATCCTTAAATGAAGCACATAATGAGCTTTCCATCAAAAACAAGGAAGTAATTGACAGCATTAATTACGCTACTTACATTCAACAAGCCTCGTTGCCAAATATTAGTCAAATATCCACTGATCAACTTCATTTTGAATTATTTTTCGCTCCAAAAGACATTGTAAGTGGCGATTTTTATTTTTCCTACCAGTTGTATCAAAAATCTGTTTTTGGTATTGCAGATTGTACGGGTCATGGTGTGCCAGGCGCAATGGTTTCACTAGTTGGAATGAATTCACTGGACAAAGTTGTACGTGAAGAGAAGCATGCTTCATCCAACCTGATGATCGATTCATTTAACGCCATAGTGAAAAACAGTTTAAACAGAGGAACTGAAACGATTAATGATGGTATGGATATTAGCTTTTGCTATTTGACGCATGAAGACAATGTCTTACATTTTACAGGAGCCAACCACACCGCCTTGATTCTTAGAGAGAACGCGCAGTTAGATTTAACACAAGAAGACCAAAGAATTGCGTTGCGTTTAACGAATGACACGCATTCATTAATTCAAATGCCGGGAGCCAGACGACCCATTGGAAAATCAATTTCTCAAGATCCATTTTACGAAGTTCAACTAAAAATGAGAAAATATGATAGAATTGTGTTAGTTACTGACGGTTACGCAGATCAATCTGGAGGTCAATTCAAAAAGAAATTAATGAAAGGTACACTGTTGCGCTTATTATTAGAATCGACCAATTTGTCCGTTAAAGACCAGTTAGCTTTTATGCGTAACCAATTTGACGCTTGGAAGGGTAATGATGAACAGGTTGATGACGTATGTTTGTTGATTATTGAGGTATTGAAGGATTAGAAATATAGATTGACGTACGTTACACCATAACTCTAAATCATAAGCTAATTACTGTAAAAACTAATCCTAAGCGAGATAGATACTTGTTCCATCGCTTTTTCAAACTTTTAGCTAGAAGCGATGCATCCAAGAACACATAGGGAATGGAAATGACATTTTCCGTTCACCAAATGCAGAAACTCCCGCTAAAGAAATTTGAAAGGCCTTGTTATCACTTTTTTGGATTCTCATTCCTGGCATTACCATCAATATTGGATTTGTTACTTGTTGTTTCAATGAGGTAGAAATCTGATAAGAATAACCACTTACCGGATCAGTAACCCATGAATAAACATTTTCATACTTGTCACTTGTAAACAAACCAAACATAGAATCAAACACAAAACTCACTTTATCACCAATTTTCACTATACCTGCCATAGAGAAGATTGCACCTTGATGAATTCTATAATATTTTACTGTGGTAGAATTAGTGTAGTAATAACTTGGACGACCAGTATTCAAATAAGCATATCCAGCAGAAAAACTAATATTCTTTGTTCTACCACCCAAGGTCATTGTACCAAAATGTAAACCCCCGTATCCTTTAAACTGATTCAGATAACCAGTTGTCGCATTTAACGACCCAATAGAAAAATTAACGTTAGATTCTTTACGTTTAAACGAATACTTTAAGGCTAAAATCAACGGGCTAGCAATCCATGTAGACATTACACCGATATTCAAGTTATTTGTTAAGGCAAAGTGAACTTCTGGTCCGTAGAGATTAATCATGCTATAATTTTCCCCTTTTTTAATCGGTAACGCATTCGTTGTAAATGCATAACGTGTTGTAAAAGGTCCGGTCGGCTGGTAAACCCCTCCAGTAATAGCTTCACTATCTTTTATCTCCTTTATTGATTTAACTTCTGACTTGAGAATGTATATTTTACCTAACACAGCTGTTTCAATCAACATTTCTCGACCATCATCACTCAAAATTGTACCCGTATATTCGGTTCCATTTTGCTTAACAATATGAAATAATTTAACCGCTTTTGCTGTATCGACTGGAGTAGTTTGTGCTTTTAATCCAGTTGACACTAGAACGAACACTAAAAAGAATAGATTTTTCATACGCGAAAGTACTCAATTATTTTATAGCACCCCCTTAAAAAAACCCTGCATTTTGTTGAAGGCTAAACCTTTCGCTCAATCTCTTTTAAATTCTCAAGCTTTTTATTAGCTAAAAATCCATTAATATCTTCGAAATGTGTTTTAACTCGTTGATGTCCAAATTCATATACTTTGGTAACCAAGCCATCCAAAAAATCTCTATCGTGCGATACCAAAATCAAGGTGCCGTCAAAGGCTTTCAATGCGTCTTTTATAATATCTTTTGTTTTGATGTCTAAATGATTTGTAGGCTCATCCAAGATCAATAAATTACATGGCTCAAGTAACAACTTCATGAGGGCAAGTCTCGTTTTCTCTCCACCAGAAAGTACTTTCACTTTTTTGTTTGAAGCATCGCCACCAAACATAAAGGCACCTAACAAATCTTTAATCTTACCCCTCACCTCGCCTTCTGCAATGCGATCGATCGTATCAAAAACCGTTAGCGTTTCATCCAACAACGCTGCTTGATTTTGCGCAAAATACCCAATTTGAGTGTTGTGCCCAAGCTCTAAATTTCCTTTGAAATCTATTTCATTCATTATGGCTTTCACCATGGTAGATTTACCCTCACCATTTCTTCCAATAAAGGCAACTTTCTCACCTCTCTCTATGGTTAAGGCTGCATCGTCAAAAACAACGTGATCTCCATATTTTTTTGACAACTCCGTAATGATTACGGGATATCTTCCAGACCTTGGCGCCGGTGGAAATTTCAATTTCAATGCAGAATTATCCACTTCGTCCACTTCAATAATTGGCAATTTTTCAAGCATTTTTACCCGTGATTGCACCACCAGTGTTTTAGAAAATGTTCCTTTGAAACGCTCAATAAATTCCGTGTTTTCGGCGATAAACTTTTGTTGCTCATCGTATTGCTTTTGCTGCTGCGCTCTTCTGTCTTTTCTTAATTCGAGGTAATGAGAATATTTTGCCTTGTAATCATAGATCCTTCCCATGGTTACTTCGATCGTTCGTGTGGTAATTGCATCAATAAAAGCCTTATCGTGAGAAATAACAACCACCGCTTTTGCGCTCGTAATTAAAAATTCCTCTAACCATTGAATAGATTCAATATCCATGTGATTTGTAGGCTCATCCAGTAAGATTAGATCTGGTTTTTGCAAAAGAATTTTAGCTAACTCAATGCGCATTCTCCACCCACCACTAAACTCAGAGGTCAAACGCGTAAAATCTTCACGTTCGAAACCCATTCCTTTCAATACCTTTTCTACTTCTGCTTCGTAATTAATTTCTTCGATCGCATAAAACTTTTCGCTGACCTCCGAAACGCGTTCAATTATTTTATAATATTCATCCGAATCATAATCAGTACGCGTTGTAAGTTGATGATTTAACGCTTCAATCTCATCACGCATTTCAAAAACTGTAGCAAATGCCTTACTCGTTTCTTCCATTACCGTGCAATCATCTTGCGTCAATAAATGTTGAGGAAGGTATGCAATAACATATTCTTTGGGAGCCGAAACATTACCTTTTGAGGGTTTACTTTGACCTGCTAAAATTTTGAGCAAGGTTGATTTTCCCGCACCATTTTTACCCATAAGGGCAATCTTATCATTTTCATTTACAACGAAACTAACATCACTAAAAAGTGTTTGTCCATTAAATGAAACTCCTAATCCATCAATTGAAATCATGTAGCCTTTCGATTTATTTTAAAATCGACTGCAAAGGTAGTGAATGCTAGGGCATTTTCCCACTGAAATAATGAAACTTCCAGCTGTAACTACATTCCTTCAATCACAAAATCAGTTCTACGATTTACAGCACGACTTGTAGCGTCTAGATTTTTCACCTTTGGCTGTGTTTCACCAAAACCTTTTGCATTTAAGCGCTGTGCATCAATTCCTAAACTTACTAAATATGCCTGAACTCCTTTAGCTCTTTTATCCGATAATACCATATTCTTTGTATCGTCGCCTTGATCATCCGTGTGCCCTTGAATCGCAATAGTAATCGTTTCGTTTGCCGTTAAAAACTTCGCAAATTGCTTTAGAATGAACTTGGATTTGTCATTCAATTGGTCAGAGTTTGTACCATATAAAATGTCATTGATTGTATAAGCTTGCCCAACTTCAACTTTATTCACTTGCAAATCATTCTTCTTAAGTGAAACTGGCTTATCAACCGCTGTGCTTGCTGAAATTTCTGCAATAACTTCTTTTTCAATTAATTTAGATTCAAATGCAGCACCTTCTTTTTTCATGGTAACCATAACATCTTGGGGCTTGCTTGTTTTAATTACCGCGGCATATTTCCCGTCGTTACCGTTTACACGAACATTACTTACCACATCACTTCCCGAATATGCAATTTCAATTGTTGCGTCCGTAATTGGATCTCCAGAAGCATCTTTTAATTCGCCTTTCAAAATAACTACTGGTTTTGGTCGTGCTTCCTCATACAACTCAAATGAATAAATATTCCATTCCGTGCCATTCGCTCGTGATGAATAATAGGCTTTATGACCATCCGTTGAAACGAAAATCCCCAATTCATCTTCTTTTGAATTTATCGGATAACCCAGATTAATAGGTTTATCCCACGTTCCATCTTCCTTCATTCGCACATAAAAAAGATCCACGCCTCCAACTCCTTTGCGCGAATCCGAGCAAGATGAAGCGAAATACAATGTTTCAGAATCTTGATGAATGAAAGGACTTTTATCTTTTCCAGCTGTATTGATTTCATCAAAAGGGCGAGATTTACTCCAAGAGCCATCAGCAGAACGCAATGCAACAAAAATATCGTTATCTCTTGTTGTTGGGCGCACAGCGGTATAATACATTGTATTTCCATCTGCGGACATGGTTGGTTGCCCTTCCCATCCGTCGTTGGTATTTATTCCAGGACCAAGATTTTTTAAAGCAGACCATTTAAAGTCATTCACTCCGCCTGTTTTGGCAACACGTTCGTAAGTTGTGCTATATAAATCACAATTTCTATAGATTTGACCACGCACCTCTTCATCTTTACAGGCACAAATTATCATTTCTTTGTTATCTACCGCTAACGTTGCGGCTCCATAACTCATGAATGAACCATCGTTAAAAGGCTTAATGAACGGCATTCCATTGTCAAAATTAAGCGATAAGTCTTTTCTTTGCGAAAACGAAAATTCTTCAACAATTCTTCCTTGCAAATCACCTTTAGCTCTTCTATCTAATTTTCGCGTATAAAAGATAAGTTCATTATCTGGCGAAATCATAGGAAAGTATTCATCTTTATCCGAACTCACATTTGCGACCATTGTTGGATCAAATGGAACAGGTTTTGCCATAATATCTGATTCAGCTTGTAAATCACCCATAACCGCGGCAATGTCTTTCAACTTCTGATCGTGATCTTCAGGATAACGTGTAGCATCATCGTGTTTATAGGCTTTATAACTGTCAAACCATTTTTTTGCTGACGCCATATCCTTTTGCGTATAATTAATAACGCCGAGGTAATAAAAGCAATTGGCATGGTAATCAGAACACAAGTCTAACGCCTTTTCAAATAAGGTTTCTGCTTTAATGAACGCTTTTTCACCAGCAGATTTTGTTCCTTTTTCGTATGCTGCACTTCCATTTTCATACGCATACATTCCAAATTCGTAATAGGCCATTGCATTATCAGGCTCAGCTGCCATCGCTTCAGCAAACAACATTGCTGCTTTTTGTCCATCTGGAGAAGCTTTAGCTAGAAGTATTTTTTTTACTACTTTCTTATCTGGAGCAAGACATGATGCATCTTCTTGTTGTCCAAAAGACGAAGTTAACGCAGAAAAAGCAAA
>JAYSRU010000026.1:0-19572 GCA_043720875.1 Crocinitomicaceae bacterium | reverse complement strand
CGGAGGTGATAAATCCTTTTTGTTTTCTATTTCAGAAATCAAAAAGATTGCAACCGAAGATGGATCAGCTGCCCGAAATATGGAAGTAAAAAAAACCGTCCTATCCCTTTGATAAACTCAGGAACAGGACGGTTTTTAATTAGTTAAATTCTAAGCTATATTTTAGATGTCAATTTTTGCATATTTAGCATTACGCTCAATAAAATCTCGTCTTGGCGGAACCTCATCACCCATCAACATAGAGAAGATTTGATCGCATTCTGCACCATTTTCAATCGTTACTTGGCGTAATGTTCTTCCTTCTGGATCCATTGTAGTTTCCCACAATTGATCAGCGTTCATCTCACCCAAACCTTTGTAACGTTGAATATTTACCGAACTTTCGTTTCCTGCGCCTTTAAAATCAGCTACCAAACGATCGCGTTGATCGTCATTCCATGCATAAGCAGACTTCCCTCCTTTTTTCACTTGGTATAAAGGTGGTGTTGCAATATATATGTAACCGTTTTCGATCAATTCTTTCATGTATCTAAAGAAGAACGTAAGAATTAACGTCTCGATATGCGAACCATCTACATCGGCATCACACATGATGATAATTTTGTGGTAACGTAACTTCTCAAGGTTTAATGCTTTGGTATCATCTTCAGTACCTACGCGAACACCAAGTGCCGTATAGATATTCTTGATTTCTTCGTTTTCCCAAATTTTGTGTTGCATTGCTTTCTCAACATTCAAGATCTTTCCACGCAATGGCATAATCGCTTGGAACATTCTATCACGTCCTTGCTTTGCTGTACCACCCGCCGAATCTCCCTCGACAAAGTACACTTCACATTTAGCTGGATCACGCTCAGAACAATCCGCTAGCTTTCCCGGTAAACCGGAACCAGTTAATACATTCTTACGTTGCACCATTTCACGCGCTTTACGAGCAGCATGACGTGCACGAGCAGCCAATAATACTTTTTCAACAATTTTTCTTGCTGCAGCAGGATGTTCTTCCAAATAATTGGTCAACATTTCTGACACCGCTTGAGAAACTGGAGCAGTAACCTCACGGTTACCTAATTTTGTTTTCGTTTGACCTTCAAATTGTGGCTCTTGAACTTTTACCGAAACAACCGCAGTCAATCCTTCACGGAAATCATCACCATCAATTTCAATTTTTTCTTTTGCCAACATACCTGAGTCTGTCGCATATTTCTTCAACGTGTTGGTAAGTCCACGTCTAAAACCAGAAAGGTGCGTTCCACCTTCGTGTGTATTAATATTATTAACGTAGGCTTGAATGTTCTCTGTATACGAAGTATTATAGGTAATAGCTACTTCAACAGGAATTCCTTCCTTTTCACCTTCAATGTAAATCACATCTTCGATCAACGCTTCACGGTTACGGTCAAGGTACCGCGCAAATTCTTTCAATCCTTCTTCAGAATAAAATGCAGTTTCTCTAATCTTACCATCTTCTAAAAGCTCCTCGTCTCTCAAATCTTGTAGATTCAAACGAATTCCTTTGTTCAAGAAGGCTAATTCACGTAAACGTGCAGCAATCGTATCGTAATTGTATTCTGTTTGCTCGAAAATTGTATCATCTGGAGTAAACGTTACTTTGGTACCTGTAGAATCCGAATCACCAATTATTTTAACATCGTACAAAGGTTTCCCAATACTGTATTCTTGTTGAAAAGTTTTGTTTTCACGCCTCACTTCAACTGATAAATGTTTCGATAATGCATTCACACAAGAAACACCAACACCGTGTAAACCTCCAGAAACCTTGTAAGTATCTTTGTCAAATTTACCCCCAGCATGTAAAACAGTCATAACAACCTCAAGCGCAGAACGCTTTTCCTTTGTGTGCATTGCTGTTGGAATACCACGACCATTATCAATAACTGTAATAGAATTTCCATTATTAATGGTAACCAAAATCAAGTCACAATGACCCGCCAATGCCTCATCTATTGAATTATCAACAACTTCATATACTAAATGATGTAAACCTTTCAAGCCAACATCACCGATGTACATGGCAGGACGCTTCCTAACAGCCTCTAAGCCTTCTAGTACTTGTATATTATCCGCTGAATAATCATCATTTTTTGCGCTATCGCTCATGTTCTTTTATTTTTGTTGTGTGCAAATTTAAACAATTTCGACTGGTTTAGGCCCGCTTAAATCGATTCAAAACACTTAGTTTTCAACATAAATTCAACTTTACAAACCATTCCTATTAAACGTTGGAATAAAACAAAAAAAACAATACCTAAATCACGTTTTTGAGCACAAAAAAAGCTTGGATGAATCACCCAAGCTTTTTTAATAATTTTAGAACAATATTAGATTGCCTTAAAGGTTACCCTTCTATTTTTAGCAAATTTAATATCTTCTTCATCTGTATCTTTTCCTTCTTTCTTGTTATCAGAATCGCCTCCGTCAACTGTTGTAACTCTAGCTTTATCGATTCCCTTTGTTGCCAAGTAACTTTTAACCGCCTCAGCGCGTTTTTTACCAAGCTCCGAATAGACAACTTTAACTCCGGCCAATTCAACTTCTGATTTATCTGTATATCCAGTTACGGTAATTTTAACCGTAGGATTTGCTTGCATTTCTTTTAAGATTAAATCTAATGAAGCTTGACCTTGTGCAGTAAACTTATCTTTTCCGTGTGCATAAAACATCAACTGAGCATCAATTTTTTGCTGTGGAGTCATTTTATCATTAACAGTAACCACCTTTTGGTAAATTGTTGATGTAACTGTGCTTGTTTCAACAGGAATGGAACAATCGCAATCCTTATCCTCAGTGATTAATTTCAAAGAGATGTCATCAATAAAATAATATCCTGAAGCCAATGGGGTTCCTTTCATATCGTTCGTCAACTTGTTACGTTCAGTTTTAACTGCATCATTTTTTGCGAAATTTCCGATCGTGATATATTTTTCTCCGCCTTGCGCAACAAATACTGCACACACTTTTGACCAACCGAAAGTTGCATTAAAGATTTTGTTATTGTAATCTAACACTTGAGGCTCTGCACTAATTCCTTTCACATCATCACCCGTAGCAATAGACGACTTAGAAACATTTAAACCAATTTGGTTTGTAGCATACTTAGACATTTCAGCCAAAGAGACCCAAAACGTAACACAGTAATGCATTCCTTTCTTCAAGGGCGTTGTTAGCTTTGAAGACAAATAAGAACGAGCAGCCTTATCTCCATGAGAATAAATTGTAATACCCGCATAATTAGATCCTTCTTTTGGATCTTCTTTTCCAAATGAATTAGTTTTTCCAATAGTCAAAACTTTTGTTTCAGACAAAAACAAATCTGCTTTTGCTTTAGATCCAGCAACCCATCCTGTAGCTGCTTCTATTTGCCCCAATCCCTTTACTTTTCCAGTAACGGTTTCAAAGCTTCCATTTTCCACCAAGTTGTCTCCATCTTGACCATAGATAAATGATCCAAAAAACAAAGGTGCTGCTATAAGTAATAATTTCATTTTAGTTGTTTTAGTTGTTGATTTTATTATTGAGGTTCTATTTGATTTCATAATCTTTAACGGTGTTAATAAACGTTTTTACTTTTTCTGGATCTACATCCGGATAAACTCCATGACCTAAATTAACAATATGACGCTTACTCGTAAAAGTATCAAGCATAGCCAAGGTTTCCTTTTTGACTTCTGCATGACTCGCATACAGTGCACAAGGATCCAAGTTTCCTTGCAAAGTTCTAGTTTCTCCAACAATGCTTCGAATTTGAGCCACATCCATATTCCAATCCATTCCTACCGTATCACATTTTAATTGTGAAATTGCTTCCACAGAATTTAATGCGCCTTTGGAAAATATAGTAATTGGAACCTCTGTAATTGCCGCTGCAATTTCTGCCAAATAGGGTAAACTAAATTCTGCATATTGTTTAGTACCTAAAATGCCCGCCCAAGAATCAAACACCTGAACCATATGAGCCCCTGCTTTGATTTGCGCTTTAAGGTACGCAATTGTCACTTTCGTAATTCGACTAAGCAACTCGTGTGCCAAAACAGGATTAGTGTACAATACTTTCCTAGCTTCTGAAAATGTTTTTGAGCCTTTTCCTTCTGTGGCATAACAAAATAAGGTAAAAGGAGCTCCAGCAAATCCAATCAATGGAACACGTCCATTCAATTCTTTATTAGTGAGTTTAATCGCTTCTAAAACATACCCCAATCGATCTTCTACATCAATTGTAGCATCTAACAAATGTAGGTTTTCTTCTGAACGAATTACTTTTGGAAACCAAGGTCCAGATTTTTCCTGCATTTCATACGTCAAACCCATCGCTTCAGGTACAACCAATATATCAGAAAAGATAATTGCAGCATCTACACCCAAAATATCCACAGGCTGAACTGTAACTTCCGCTGCCCTTTCAGGTGTTTCCACCAACTCTTTAAATCCAGACAATGATGCCCGAACAGCCCTATATTCAGGTAGAATTCTACCTGCTTGACGCATAAGCCACACTGGATATCTTTCAATTTCCTCTCCCCGTGCGGCACGAAGAATAAGATCATTTTTAAAACTCATGTTACAAAAATAAGCTTTTGAAGTTACCAACGTATAGGTTTCACCCCATTATCTTCAAGATATTTATTAATTTGCTTAAAATGATTGTTACCAAAAAAGCCCCTATACGCCGAAAGAGGCGATGGATGGGGCGATTCAAGCACTAAAGCGTTTGGATTTTTGATTAATTTATTTTTAGATTGCGCATAGGCTCCCCATAAAACAAACACAATATTATCGTATTCTTGATCAATTATTTCAATTATTGAATCCGTAAATGTTTGCCAACCAATTTGAGCGTGAGAACCTGGTTGAGATTCTCGAACGGTCAAGATTGAATTCAATAATAAAACTCCTTGTTCTGCCCAGTGTATCAAATTTCCACTTTTCGGAGAAAACTCAGGATACTCAAGCTTTATTTCTTTGTAAATATTTTGCAGTGACTTTGGCAACTTTTTCAATTCTTCAGAAACTGAAAAAGCAAGGCCATGCGCGTGTCCAATGGTGGGATAAGGATCTTGCCCCAAAACAACCACCTTCAAGTTACTCGGATCACACAGTTCAAATTCTTTAAAAACATTTTCAATCGATGGAAAAATCGAATTGCGAAAATCATTATACTCACCAGTAACTTCCTGCAACAAGTTCGCTGTACTTTGTGTTTCAAAAATAGCAGGAAAACGTTTCTGCCAATTTTCTGGAATTTGTATTTCGTGTTTCATCCTCAATTACGCGAGCCTTAGTGAAGGATTAGAGTTTCTTGCTTAAAATTATGAACAAAAAAAAAAGCTATTCCAATATGAAATAGCTTTTTTTAAAAATAGTTGTCGCTTATAGCGCGTTGATCTTTTTCTGTAAACCAGACTTTAAGTTACCTGCTTTGTTAGCATGAATAACTTTAGTCTTAGCTAATTTATCCAACATAGCTACTACCGTTGGTAATATAGCTAAAGCTTCACCCTTTACCGTTAATGCACGTAATTTACGTACTGCATTACGAACTGTTTTGTGTTGATACTTATTACGAACTCTACGAACTTCGTTAGATCTTATTCTTTTCTTTGAGCTTTTATGATTAGCCATAATTTTTTTTGTATAATAATATTAATGTAGCCTATAAGAGAATCGAACTCCTGTTAACAGGATGAAAACCTGACGTCCTAACCACTAGACGAATAGGCCGAAAGGAACTCGTATAAACATTGTAGCCCGTAGGAGAATCGAACTCCTATTTCCAGGATGAAAACCTGGCGTCCTAACCGGTAGACGAACGGGCCGTAACAAAAGAACGTTTTCTTTCGCGAGTGCAAAGATAGCTACTTATTTTATTTACGCAAGCAATCTTGAAAAAAAATTAAGAAAAATCTGCATCTTCTACTTTAAATTGAAATCCTAATCGTTTTCCAGTTTGAATATGTAGTCCAGAACTAATCGCAGTCATCTGTCCCACACTAACTTGCGACATCATTTCATATGGCGGAGTAAGCAGATCGAATTCCAACGCATAGGCAAATGAACATTGTACAACATGCTTAATTACGGCGTCTGTCAATTTTACCTTTCCGAAATCTCTAAAAAGAAGACCTAATTGCCCTTTACCTTCAACAATAAAATGATTTTCCTTATTGATGAATAACCTTCCAATTAAATACCCTGCATCGTCAATTCTGTTTTGTTCAAATGAGGCTGCTAGAAAATTGTAAACATTGATCATTCCTGTATATCCACGAGAAGTATCTTTTTTAAGGTAAGGGATTTTCCAGATTGGGCTTTCATCTGGAAACCTAAATACGTTTGAATGCATAATAAAAACCAATACATCTGATCCGATAAATACTTGTATCTCAAATTCACCCTTATCAATATAGACACATCTCACTCTAGGATCCGTTATATTTATTTTGATTTGATTAATCTCCTCTTCGACAATTTTTTTAAACTGTTTAAACACGTCAATAACGCTTTGGTGAATGTCTTGTTTAAGTAAACTTTTGCTTTGTAGAAGTGCTAAAATACTCTCTCTATTTAAATCTTTACCTTTCATGGATCTATTAATATTTAGTATGCTTTTGCAAAAATAACACGCTTGTTCGAAACCGCACCTGTAAATACACATTTACCGATTTCTTCTTTCGCATCTAACGGAATACATCTTATAGTCGCTTGTGTTAATTCTTTGATTTTATCTTCTGTTTCAGCCGTTCCGTCCCAATGCGCTGCTAAAAAACCTCCTTTTTCTTCTAAAACTTTCAAAAACTCTTCCCAAGAATTGACTTCTCTAATATTATCTGTTCTATGCTGCAAAGCGCGATCGTACAAATTTGTTTGAATTTTCTCCATTAAGCCTTGTACGGTTTCAAATAAATCATCCAACGATACATTCATTTTTTCTTTCGTGTCACGTCGAGCAACCTCCACTACGTTATTCACCAAGTCGCGCATTCCAACTGCCACACGTACAGGAATTCCTTTTGCTTCATATTCAGCAAATTTCCATCCTGGTCTTTTTTGATCATCGGTGTCAAATTTGAAAGTAATATTATTCTTTTTAAGCGCTTCAAAGAACGGAGCTAACTTCGTTTCCATTTCTTGAATCTCTTCCTCATTTTTGAAAATTGGAACGACCACTACTTGAATTGGCGCTAAGGTTGGAGGTAATACCAATCCTTCGTCATCTGAATGCGTCATAATTAATGCACCCATCAAACGCGTACTTACTCCCCAACTAGTAGCCCAAACATATTCTGACTTACCTGTTTTGTCGACAAACTTCACATCAAATGCTTTAGCGAAATTTTGACCTAAAAAGTGAGATGTTCCAGCTTGCAATGCTTTTCCGTCCTGCATCATCGCTTCAATACAATAGGTGTCTTCAGCTCCAGCGAATCTTTCTGAAGGAGATTTTCTACCTCTAATAACTGGCATTGCCATATATTGCTCAGCAAATTGGGCGTAAACCTCTACCATTTTTTCAGTTTCTTCAATAGCTTCTTCTGGCGTAGCGTGAGCAGTATGCCCTTCTTGCCATAAAAACTCCGTTGTTCTTAAAAACAAACGCGTTCGCATTTCCCAACGCACAACATTTGCCCATTGATTTATCAATATTGGCAAATCTCTGTAAGATTGGATCCATTTTCGGTATGAATTCCAAATTATTGTTTCTGACGTTGGGCGAATGATTAATTCTTCTTCCAACTTTGCATCTGGATCAACAATAATTCCTGATCCATCAGGAGCGTTTTTAAGCCTATAATGTGTAACAACAGCACACTCTTTAGCAAAACCATCTACGTGATTTGCCTCTTTACTTAAGAAAGATTTGGGAATCAATAATGGGAAATATGCATTTTGGTGCCCTGTTTCTTTAAACCTTTTGTCTAGCACATCTCTCATCATTTCCCAAATAGCGTAACCATAAGGTTTAATAACCATGCATCCACGAACATCAGAATGCTCGGCTAAATCTGCGCGATCAACTACTTCGTTGTACCATTTTGAATAATCTTCTTCTCTTGTTGTGTGTTTAATGGCCATTGTTAAAATAGATATAAATTATTAAGTTTGTAAAAGTAGTAAATCTATTCCCTATCTTTAACACAAATCAATTGTGATATGAAACCTTTTATCCGTTTTACCCTTTCAGCGCTACTTTTAACGACTGTGCTTTCCTCATGCAATCCTACTCGCTCAATTATTGCCGACGATTTGTATTACCAACGGCCATCGGATTTGGCTCTAGGCGAAGACGCAAATGATCCTACGAGCTATTCTGCTTTTAAAACGCGTCAGAAAGAAGACAAACGTTCTCAATTGATTGAAAATAATCGAGGAACAAGCTTACGTTCATTTTATAGAAACAATTCTTTCTTTAATCCGAACATTCCAGACCAAGCACAAAATGGAATATGGGGGAACCAATTTTACAACCCATTATTTACTCCATATTATCGCAATTCTATTCTTCTTTTAGGCAGTCCGTTCGGATTCAACACTATGTTTAGTCCTTTCAATAATTATGCATACAATCATTATGGGTACAATCAATGGGGGCAATATGTAGGGTATGGCTTTGGAAACAATTATTACGGCAGCGGTGGATATGGCTCAAATTACGGTTTCACTAATCCTGACTTTACCTCTCAAAGTATATATACCACAATCTCTGGACCACGAGGAGGATACAATACGTTAACTGGCGCAAGAGATGCTGGAGGGGGTTCAAAATACCGTAGTTCATCCGCAAATGCTGCTGGAAACAATACATCTACTGCAGTTCGGGTTAATGCTACTTCACTAGAAAGAAGTAGTAGCGCCTCGGCTTTGAGAAACAACGACAGGGTTAGTACTTCATCTCCGTCTATTAAAGCTGAAAATAGACCAATGGGCAACAATGGCAGAGCTATTACACCTAAAACGTTTGAATCAAGACCAGCCGAATCAGGTACAGCAAGACCCGCAGACATTGACAGATCCTCGACACCTAAATTATCTATTCCAAGAGCAACTGGAACGGGATCTGGCACATCACAACCTTCGACACCAAGCAGAAGCACTCCAAGTAAATCTGGCGGAGGGATTTCGAGAAGCGGAGGAAGAGGTTAATCTCGTTCACTTTAAAACCACTTTAATTTAGTGCACTTATTTTATGCGTTTAGTCTTACAATTTACGTTTCTTTTATTTTTAACTACATCCATTTACAGTCAGAACGAAATGGATTATTATCGTTTTGCAGATACAAGACCTCAAGCTTCAGCACGAGTGCAAGGTATGGGAGGTTCATTCGGAGCCTTGGGTGCTGACTTATCTAGCGCTTCGATTAACCCTGCTGGATTGGGTAGAATATCCAAAACATATGGAGCGCTAACACTCAACCAAGAATCTGTATTTTCAACTGCAACATTTCAAAGCCAAACTACGAAAAAAGCCAATGCAAGTTTAAAGATTGGTTCTGCTGGAATCGTTTTATCCAAAGACATTTCAGCGCTAGGCAATGGTTTTCTTTATCGACAGATAAGCTTTGGTTATAATAAGATTGCCTCGTATGAAAGTAAAATGCGTTATAAAGGTGAACTTTACAATTCATTATTGGATGTGTTTTGCACTCAAGCGGCAGGATACACAACGGATCAATTGTATTATGTGTTTCCGTTTACCACAAGTTTGGCGTATGAAACGTATGCCATAGATTACAACACAACCACTGGAACCTATGTACCTCGCTTAACTGCAGGGAACATGCTACACGATAGAAAAGTAAACCAAAAAGGTGGCTCGGGCGAATGGTACGGATCCTATTCTGCTAATTACGGAAACACGCTTTACCTTGGAGCAACTGCATTTATTCGCTCAGTTAGTTACACCTCAGCGATTACACATACTGAAACTTTACTTGACACAACGGGCGTTTCATTAATTAGCTTTGAATACAAAGAAAACCTCAAGCAAACAGGAGCAGGAGCAGGACTTAGAATTGGTGGAATTTACACACCCATACCAGCGGTTAACATTGGTTTCTCTGCCGAATCACCTTCTCGTATCAGAATTAAAGATGTGTACACCTCAGACATGACAGCCAACCACACTGACGGTATTAAAAAGGTGCCTGTAGGGTATTTATATAAAGACTCGATTCGATACAAAGTACTCAATCCCTTTAAGTTAACTGCTTCATTTGCTTACATTAATTCTCGTTTTGGATCGGTAAATTTTGACATTGAGTATGTTGATTATTCAATGGGAAATATTAAAGGAATAGGAAATAATACGTATGCCTATGCTTCTGAGAATAAAATAATAAAAGACGATTTTAAAACCGCTCTTAATTATCGCTTAGGTGGTGAATTTATTGTTTCTCCGACTATAATGATTAGATCAGGCATATTTACCAATGCTGCGCTCGTAAATAACATTATTGGACTTACCCGTTCAAATGGCATCAGTGTAGGCTTTGGATACCGTTTAGACAATATAAAGTTTGATTTTGGATATTCATTCTCGAGCGGTAAATATCCGTACAGTGCTTTTATACCAAGTTACACGGATGTGAAATACACTAAACACACCATTTCTTTAGGCATCGGGTTTTAAGAAACAGCCTGACTTTTTGTACGTTCAAAAGTTAAACGCTATTCTACCTGGGTGGTTGAAACGATAGCACTAATTGTTACTTTTTGCTTGCACGCTAATGCCCAATTTGGAATATCTAAAGATGCGAAAGAATATTCACCTTGCTCACTTAACGTAAACGAGGGAATTTCGAGCAACAAGGTATCCAATTTTTTATTCAATTCTGTCACAGAAGAAGTGCCTGAAACAGCAATGAGATGCCTATTCATAAATGCTTCCAACGGATAATTAAAGTCTTCCTGTTGCAGCTTTTTACTGGTATTCTTTGCTACGTATAAGGCATGTTCTAAATTACCCATCTCAATGTGAATCATTACATTTAAGATCCGTGCGTAGCTGAAAATATCTTTTCTTAAGCGCTGATCAGAATCGTTCAATAAGTCATTTACCAAGCGTAAAGCCAATTTAAAATTCCCCAAAGCAAATTGTGCGTAGGCTCTGTGATACATCTCAACCAATTGGATTTCTCTTGATTTTTCTAAATAAAATTTAGTTTCTTCATTTTGGATAAGATCCATAACATTCAGTGCTTCTGTGAATTTACCTTCACGTATTAACATTCCCCAATTCAATTGTCTCGCAATATTATCCATCAAAAACATAGTTTCTGGAATTGCAAAATCCTTATTTCCTTTAAGTTTATCAAGTTGCAAAAATAAGTCATTTGCCTCTTCTTCATTTTTTGAATCAAAACAGCAATGAATCATGTGACCGATCGTTTGTACATAGCGAGTGGTAAGCTCAGACCGTACCAATAAGTTTTTATCCAACACCTCTTTTGTTTTCTTAAAGAACAAAAAAGCGTTTTCATAATCTCTATTTGTCGCCGCGCATAAGCCTTTAATATAATAACATATTGAAGTTGCATTCACCGAAATTGCAGTGTTCTTACCTGTAATTAAATAGTAATTAGAAATCTCCTCAACTATTGCTTTTTCCGCCGCATTTCTCACAAAACCTCCAACTCTAAAAATTGTATTGATCTTGGTATATAATATTTGATACTCTGCCAAGTTGTGTAGTTGTTTCAAGACCAACGCTTCTTCGTTTAGAATAATATCCAGGTTAGAATTGAAATCTCCCTCTTCTATGTCAATATCTATCAGGCGCTTTTCCCAACTTAAAATTTCATGCAAATGATAAAGGTGCTCATGATCAGTCGCAGTACTTTTCGCTCTTTTAAGCGCTTTCTTACACGAGGTAAACAATCCCTTTTGATAAAGTAATTGAACATTTCTAATATCTTGAGTCAATCGACCAATACTCGTATTATCTGCATGAAATTGGCGGAGGCTTTTCAATATTGTTTTATACAAAAAGTTTTTCTCTGAGGGCAAATGCTGAATAAAAACTTCACCTGCAAATTGCAACTTTACCTCATCTTCGTTAAATTCTTGTTGCTTTTCAATGCAATCGAACAATCGAATATAATTTTTCTCTCCTGATTGAAGTTCAGAAAACATCTTAAAAAATCTTTTTTCTGATTTAGTAAGTGATTTAATTAATTTGAATAATTCGTTACTTGATTTCATATTAAAAGAGGTTTCAAAGTTCTAAAATACACTTTAGTTCATTGATAATTGTCAAAAATGAACAAATATTATTGGAAAGCTAACTTTTAATAACATAGCTAATTGAACAAAAAAAACCTGTCACTTAATTAGCAACAGGTTAAGAATTCAACTTATTTAACCGCCATTTACTTATGTAAAATGACAGTTGTAAACTATCTTAATTTAATCTTTGTTCCTTTTTTTATTTGCTCATCAGCACTACTTAATGTAGGATTCATAGCTAATAAGGATGATAATTTAATTGCTTCCGTTTGAGAAACAGTTCGTAAGTCGACTGATTTTGACAAAGTCAATTCTTTTTTATCTGCATTTTTTGACTTCCTTTTCTTTGGTTGCAGGTAAACAATATCTCCTTCAACTAACACATCTTTCTTTTCTCCAAAATCATTGTATTTGTATAATTGCCATAAACCCATGTTGAATTCTTCCGCTATTCTAAAAAATGTATCTCCTTTTTTAACTACAATATATTTGACTTTATTTTTATGTACAGCCACCTGATGTAAACTTGAACTTAGTTTAACATTGCTAGTTGCTTTATCTTCCTTCTTCCCAGAATCTATTGATGTAAAGTTAGTTTCGGTTGAACTCTTATCAAATTCTTGAAGCTTATGTTTTTCGATTAGATCGATTAATTTTTGAGCATATTCAGGATGTGTTGCGTAACCTGCGGCTTTCAAACCCTTCGCCCAAGACTGATAGTCTTTCACATCATAAGTAAATAACTTTGCATAACGATCTTTTGATTTCAAAAAGGCAGCATGATCTTCAAACGATTGCTCAGCCTGATCATATTTACGAAAACATTCGTTTGCTTTATCATCGTCTTTAAACGATTTATCGCCCGTCCAGTTTGCACCGCATTTGATTCCAAAATGATTATTCGATTCTGTTGCCAATATAGATTCGCCGTACCCACTTTCTAGAATACCTTGCGCCAAAGTAATACTTGCAGGAATTTTATAGTTGATCATGTGTTGCACTGCAACGGCTTGCCATTTACTGATGTATGCCTCATGGATTTTGTTTCCAAAAGCAACTGAAAAGAACATACTTACAAAATAGAAAATAACGATAAACTTTTTCATGACGCTTGAATTTGTCATGGTAATACGCAACTCCTGCTCGTTTGTTACACAAATTGTTAATAACTCAAAAAATCATTGTTGATAACCTCTAGAACCCAGTAATCCTCCAGTGTGCAGAAAGCATATGTTTGAATTACTGTAACGCGCACTAGACCGCACCTCTTCTAACATCGCATAGAACGTTTTACCAGTATACACTGGATCTAGCTCCAGATGTACATTCTTCTTTACTTCCCCAATAAAGTCGAATAGCGCTGGTGTAGTTTTGGCATACCCTCCAAAATGATAATTTTCATAAATATTCAAATCATTCAACAGTTCCTCCTTCAATTCGTCTTCTAAAAAACAAGAAAACAGTAACTCCTGCACTTGTTTCAACTGAAAATTACCTTTTAAAGCAGAGACTAAATGTACTTGTGTGTCTTTCGGCTTGCCCAATAAAAGACCTGCAGCGGTTGTACCTGTTCCTGCAGCAGTAAAGATATGGTCGACTCGAACAGTTATTTCTTTCCAAATTTCAGCGCAACCCATTAAACCATAATAATTTGCACCACCTTCAGGAATCAAATACGAATTAGGAAATTCGGCTTGAAGATCGGCCTTATAACTCGCATCACCTCTAAGCATATATTCACTTCTATCCACAAATTTGAATTCCATACCAAAATTGGCACAATCCTGTAAACACGCATTGGAATCGCTATTAAGTTCTTCGCCTCGTACAATGCCGATGGAACGAATTCCAGCTTTTGCACAAGCGGCAGCAGTTGCGAGCAAATGATTGGAAAAAGCACCACCAAAAGTCAGAATAGCTTCAGATTTTTTAAGCTGCGCGATTTCAATGTTAAATTTTAATTTCCTCCACTTATTCCCTGACACATAAGGATCTATTAAATCATCACGTTTAACAAACAACTTAATATTCCTTTTTTTAAGTTCGTCAAGGTGCAATTCTTCCATTTTAGAGTTGCTGACATCAAATAATTGCATTAATTTTATCATAAATTATAAGTTTATGCCTGATAGTATGAGTGGATTTTCAAAGCGATCACATTTAGATCCTGACGAATTTTACGTTAACGAAGATGGATATGTAGTTTTTACAGAAAAGTATCATTTAAAAAGGGGGCACTGTTGTAAAAGCGGATGTAAACATTGTCCTTATGGATTTGATAAAAAAACTGGAACACTAAAAAAGAAATAGTTAATTAGATTTTGTATCATTTTGTTGCAGGAAAGATTCCTTTTTCCGGATACTTACCTTTATACTGTGATAATATCAATTTCAGATCTCGGATATCTTGATCAATTTTTCCGGTTGGTTGAAATAATCCATGGAAGCCCCCAATTTTCTTTTCATAATCCAAAAATCCTATAAAAATCGGAACTTTTGCTTTTAATGCAATGTGGTAAAATCCTTTTTTCCATTGTTCATTGTAGCTTCGTGTCCCCTCTGGAGTAAATACCAAATGTAAGCGTTTGTTTTTTTCAAACAATGCAACAGCTTGATCTGTAAAATTATTTTTTGATTTTCGATTTATTGGAATACCACCAATTGCTTTTAAAAACCAACCCAATGGAAAGAAGAATAGGTCACTTTTAATTAAATATTTACCATTCAAACCATATTTGGCAAAACCAACTACACCCATAATAAAATCCCAATTTGAGGTATGAGGCCCCATAATTACAACTGCTTTATCTACATCACGTGGCGCATTCGGCATCAGTTTCCACCCACGCATGGTGTAAAAAACAAAAAACAATAATTTACTCATGCCGTAAAATTATACATTTCAATAAGAACTACTATCTTTATGCTGTGAATAAACCAACAAAAAAAACTTCAGCGTTATTAATTATCGGACTTCTTGCGTTTTGTTGGGGCTCTTATTTTTTGAGTTCACTCGTTTTAATGACACCTGAAGACGATAATCTTAATTTCATTCCAAACAACACTACTTCGACAGCCATCGTTGATGCGCGCAAGTTAGTTGGAGAAACTTCATTTTCTTTATTATTTGAAAATGAAAATTCTGAACTCCTCCAAAGAATGAGGTTAAGTTCTGAAGATTTTAAGAACAAAAAGACAATCCTTTCATTGGGAGTAAATTCTTTAAGCAAAGTTGTTTTGTTTACGACAGCCGCTTCAGGTAAAGACAGCGCCTACTTAGGCTTACTATTTAATATTACGCAAACTAGTCTTTGGGACAGGAACCTGGCTGAAGTATTGACCAACAAACAAGTTGGATTCCGTAAAGGCAATGTAGGTGTTATTTTGACGTGTAATTTAGGAACGAAACTCACGTCCAAAGGAAAACAAATCGACATTCTACCTAACAAAAAAATGATGTTAGCCTATATAAAATTACTTTTTAATGAATCTGGTCATACATTTGCCAACACCAAAAAATTCAAGAAGAAAACAGTTGTTAAGGTTACTCATCATTTGGCTCAAGGACCTATATCAACCGCGTCATACGACTTAAACCTTAACCGAAATACGATTGAATTGATTGGAAACGCAGTACTTTCGAAAACTTACCAAGCGCATAATTCCAAAGCTCATTATGCACTAGGGAAAAGGGGAATACAAATCGGAACAAGTTTGATGACGCAAAGCATCAACGATTCACTTCAAAATTATCTTACACGCATTGGGCTCAACATCCCTCACGTTAATTCATTCTCCATGAATTATACTGGGTTTTCGCTTGGGAAAAACACATCAGGCATGCTCGGAATACCTCGTATGGATTTGTTGCTCGAATTTACAGACACTTGCCTTATTGAAGATTTAGAAAAGAATGTAAAAATACAAGATGGATTAAAAGTTAAAATCTCTAACAACGAAATAGATTTTGGAAACTTAAAATATCACTTAAAACAAATAGACGCAAAAACTATTTACATGGGAGAGGACCCGAATCCTAAAATTTCAGCCAATAATAAATCTGTTTTGCTTCACATTCAAGGAGATTTAAAGAAGCTGACAACCGTTCAAGGCAAAGGATTAATCATTGCTTTAATTGAAAATTTTCCTCAATTCAAAGCGGGGAAAACGTTCTTTGAAGGCACCGAAAATATTGACTTGCAAATCACACGAATCAACAACGAAGAAGCCTTGCTAAAATCTTCAATTTTGTTTAATAAAAACAAAAATATTTTAATTGAAAGCATCAACTTCCTGTTGCTTTCAAGCTCCAATTAACTTCAACGTTTAAAACTTCACTAGACTTCTTATTACGCCTTAACGATTTTAGGTTGTAATTAATTGATTTATTCGAAAGTTTAAGTTAAGTTTGTTAGGTTAACACGTTAAAAATTATGCTAAAAATAATACTCACACTACACGCTGTTTTTATAGCAACATTCTGTTTTTCACAAATATTCATGAATGAAGCGTCTAATAAAAATGGATCTACTCTAATTACAGCGAATCAAGAAACTCCAGATTGGATTGAACTATACAATGCAAATGGAACCCCAACTAATCTAGTTGGTTACGGAATCTCAGATAAAAGAAATGAACCCCTAAAATGGGTTTTTCCAAACAGTGTTCTTGGTGCAGGTTCATTCTTAACGATTCTTGCTTCTGGCAACAATTTTTTTCCCGTAATTGATCATTTTGAAACTGCTGTCTCCCCAACAGATAGTTGGGTTTATTTAGTTCCGAACGCCTTAACTGCCACCAATTGGTACACCCCACTATTTAATGCATCTTCTTGGACAAACGCAACATTAGGAATTGGTTATGGTGATGGTGACGATATTACAACAGTACCGAACCCAACAATTAGTATCTATACGAGATTGCAATTTAACATAACAGATACTTCAAAAATTGAAACTACGTATCTGGATATTGATTTTGATGACGGATTTGTCGCATATCTAAACGGGATAGAAATCGCACGTTCAGGACTAACTTCCTCTCCTCCACTTTGGAACGATTTATCCTCAGACCACGAAGCAAATATTTATCAAGGTAATGGAATTACTCAATTTGTAATTGATAAAGCTACCGCAAATTTAGCCCTTAAAAATGGTTTAAATGTATTATCAATAGAGGTTCATAATTCGAGCCCCGGGTCATCCGACTTAACACTTATTCCTTATTTATCTTTCGGAATAAAGGACGCAACTACTCTATTTTCAGGAACTATACACCCTTATTTCAATGCTGCTACTTCTAGTATGTTTGAAACCAACTTCACGATAAAATCTGACGGTGAAGCGCTTTATTTGTCAAACCCATCAGGAACTATTATCGACTCATTAGTTGTTCCGTATATGGAGGCAAATATGTCTTACGGAAAACTAACAGATGGCACGGCTAGTAACTTCATATTTCAAACCCCAACGCCTAGCGCTACGAACAATACGTCTGCTGGATTTCTATCATTTGAACCAAAACCAAGCATTACCTTTAATGGTGGATTTTATACCAGTTCTATAGTAACAACAGCTATTAATAATTCTATAACCGGTGGAGTATTGCGTTACAGCACCGATGGTGAAGTACCCAATATAAGTTCTCCACTTTACACAGGAGCAATTACACTAAATGCAAATACCGTATTAAAAGTAAGATGCTTTCCTATTAGTTCCAATGTTCTCCCGAGTTCAACGGTAACAGAATCTTACTTCTTCTTGGATGATTACACCCTACCCGTAATTGCAATTTCTATAGATAGCATTGACTTATATGGGGCTTCTGGAATTTTTGACAATTCATGGTCTGATTGGAAAAAACCATGCTTCATGGAATACTTCGATGTAAACGGAGTAAAATTGTTTGAATCAAAATCATCTATTAAACCTGACGGTGGAGCTGGAGGAAGTAGATCTAATCCGCAACATAGCGTAACCCTTGAACCTGCTAATTCTACATTTGGCGAAGGCGCGCCTATTAATTATCCGATGATTCCTGAGAAGCCTTTCATTGATAAATTTTATTCATTCTACTTAAGAAACGGAAGTAATTACTGGAATCAATATCCACAAAAAGATGCAACCTTCATGAGAATGATGGGAGAAACCTTTGCACCACATCAAGCTTACACACCTGTTATCGTGTATCTAAACGGTGAGTATTTTGGGGTGTACGAATTAAGAGAGAAAACTAAAGCATCTTATTACGAAAACAATTTTGGCAACAATCAAGACAGTTTAGATTTGCTCGCAATGAGCTATTTTTATGGCCCAGGAATTTTAAGGGTGTCTCAAGGTTCGGATACTGGTTTTTATAACATGCGAGATTTTGTATCCTCTTACCCCGCTGCTGCACCAGATTATTTTGAAAAAAGCAATGCTAAGTTAGATTTATACAATTTCACAGATTATATTGTTGGAGAAAATTGGTTTGCAAACACCGATTGGATATATAATAACATGAAAATTTCCAGAACCAGAACTCAAGGAAATAAATGGAGATTTGGTTTACAAGACATGGAACTTGGCTTGGCAGGTTGGAGTGATGAAAATACTAATATATTTGACTATTTTAGATACAACAACCAACCAAATCCTTTCTGGACTATTTATGACGGACTAATTCAGAACGCACAGTTTAAAAACTATTTCATCAATAGATTTGCAGATTTAATGAACACTGCGTTAGAAGTGAACACCTATATACCCATCGTGAATAGTATGTATAATCAGCTTTTACCTGAATTACCTAAACATTTTCAAAAATGGACTGGTGATATTTCTGGAGGAATGGCAACTTATTCGGCTATCCGGGGTGCAATGCTGAACCAATTTGGTTTACGCAACGGAACTGTGCGTAATCAAATGGTTGCTGAATATTCGCTTGTAAAAACAGTTGATGTTACGTTAAATGTTTCACCCGCAGGTGCAGGATATATCAAAATATCTACCATTGTACCGCCAACATTACCTTGGACTGGTGTGTATTTTGATGGTAACCCAGTTGTGATAACTGCTGTTGCTAATCCTGGTTTCGTTTTCAACGCATGGGCAGGAAATTCGATCATACCGGTAGATAGTTTAGGCAATATTTCATTGAATATGAATATAAACACCGATGAAAACTTCACTGCATTATTCTATGGTGTTGCTGTACCACTGGAGTTAACCATTTCAGAAATAAATTACAACTGCGATTCGAGTATTAACGGAGGGAATTGGATAGAATTACATAACTATTCGAGCAGTCCTGTTTCTTTGGGGAACTGGAAATTAAAATCTAAACGCAATT
>JAYSRU010000025.1:0-2285 GCA_043720875.1 Crocinitomicaceae bacterium | reverse complement strand
TCGTGGGTAGGTACTTTCTTAGTTATACATCCATGGAATTGCGTGAAAAACAAGACTTACTTACCCGTTTAGCCACGGAATATAATCAAATAGTTGGTGAGATGGCTCGGCAACCCAATGCTGAAATTGTTTACGCTGCCTCTCATAATTTTGTACGCAATGGTTTGAATAGTTTATTAGGCACAAAAAAACTCAATGTAGATTTAAAAGTGCCTCCTTCGGTTCGGGCAGTGGGATTGGCAGAATCCATTGCAGACCTTGAATATGCCATAAAAACGCATGAATTATTAAAACGAAGGACGACACATTGGCTCATTGCTCATATTGTAACCTCTTGTGCTTTTTATTTTTTACTAATTTTCCACATTTGGTCAGCCCTTTATTTCGGATTGAGATGGTTCAAATAATGTTAAAATATTGGGGGAAAACCCTTATCGTGCTTGCTTTTGTTTCAATACTTTTTGCCAGTATTGCTGAAATCAGATTCTCGGATAAAGTTAGAAATAACTTTCAAAAACAAGTAGCCCCTGGCAAATTATCGGCAGCTCACGCACAATTGCAGTCGAATTGTGTTTCTTGTCACACGGCTGGCAATAGTATTGATGAAGCCAAATGTATCAGTTGCCATGCGGCTGATAAAAATTTACTTCAACGACAACCAACCGCATTTCACGTGAATATCGGAAATTGTGCTTCCTGCCATATTGAACATCAAGGAGTGGATGCAAATTTGCGAATCATGAACCATGAAGCATTAGCAAAGATTGGCATAAATACGATTCCTAACGGAAAGAATATTGTTAACCAAAAGAAAAATTCTGTATTACCTCATAGTAGTACCTCGCTTGTTTCCGTACTCGAAGCAACCCTTGATTGTTCCAGTTGCCACAGCACAAAAGATAAACATTTCGGACTTTTCGGAAAAGATTGTGCCTCTTGCCACGCCACAACGCAATGGACAATTCCAGAATTTCAACATCCTGTATTACGCTCAACGGATTGTGTGCAATGCCATCAAGCACCACCAAGCCATTATATGATGCACTTTGAGATGGTTGATAAAAATGTTGCCGCTCGTGATAAATCTACGGGGGATGCTTGTTGTGAAGGAGTGAATGTGAATCAATGCTATTCTTGTCACCAAACTACTTCATGGAATGACATCAAGGGAATTGGTTTTTATAAACATCATTGAATCTGAGAATACGGTCATTAAACACTTTTAGCAATTTTTTCCATAATCTGGTGATTCTCGCCAAACCGACAAAGTGCTTCGCAATGTTGGCGAAGTTCAGAGAATAAAATGTACTTGATGGGCGTTTTAATTTGTTTAATAGAAGGGCGAGAAAGTTGTGAAATCACATCTTTTTCTCGGCTGTTAGGTACGACCAAATAAAAAATCTCGTCACCGTACGTAATGGAGTAGGAAAGATCGGTTAATCGCAAAATACCCGAATAAATACTGGTACTTTTCTCCACTTCAAAAGCACAAATCACGTTATTTGTACCTTTCGCAAACCATAAAACATCAATCAGTTTGATGGTATTAGCAGTTTCTTTGTCGCAATTAATGGATGGAAATTTATTTGGACTCATGAACGAGAAACTTTGCCCTTCGTAAGACCTTGAACGGTCATTGGATGCCACAAAAGCATCATATCCCAAACTTTGCCCAATTTTCAAGAGATGAAATTGCATTTCAGAATGTTGGTTATCTTCTTGCTTTTCTTCTTGAATTTCTCTTTGGCGTTTTTCGATATTTTTCTCTAATTTATTTCTTTCTTCTTCACTCAAATATTCATCGTTGCCAATGAGCATTTTTTGCGTTCCAATCTCAAAACAAAGTCCTGCAATTGCCCCTAAATCATTGGAAAGATGGGCTTTGTATTTGCTATTAGTTTCAATTAACACTTCCCTAATTTTTAGGTATTCAGACCATGATCCCAACTTCTTTTTATCGTTGAATAAAGCATTAAAACCATTCACGATGGCAGTATTAAAGGGAGGGAATAAAGTGGGATGCAGAAAATACAAAATACTCCCAACGGCTGGACCTAAACCCTTTATTTTCAAAGCATCTAATCTGATAATTTCTTTAATAATTTGTTCTTCCGATTTAGCATTAATACAGTTTTCCAAAAATTGCCCGAAAGCCCTTTTGTTGCCTTGATGCTCGTAAATATCGGGAATTCGCAGCTTTGGTTTCCAATAAAAAGGGTGTGATATGCCCACAAATATTTGTTTTTGTTCGGCAATACAACTCAATACAAACTCCAAAGAACTGC
>JAYSRU010000024.1:0-2286 GCA_043720875.1 Crocinitomicaceae bacterium | reverse complement strand
TAGCTTTGTTTAGCTCTTGGTCAATAATCCCAGCCATTCCTGGCTTAGGGTCAACTTTATAATCCGGGAATATTCCTGAATAATTGCTTGATTTTACGTTATATCTCACCAGCATTAATGGAAAGTGAACTTCTATTTTTGAAACGGGTAAAACTAAATTTTGAAATGTTCCACCATAATTTCCTGCTTGCCCTCCTCCAGATTGTTGGCCAATGATTATTGCACCATTTTCTTTTAAAAAGGATGCAACGAGTGCGGAGGTGGAGGAAGTGAATCCGTCAATCAACACGTAAATATTTCCTTTGAATTGATTCTTTTTAGGCGTATTCGTAAATACAAATGAGCTAGCGTTTTTTAATTTTTTGCGATGAAAAAGATGACCAATGTTGTAATATATCTTGCTAAAAAAAAAGCGCTGTTTTCCTTTTGTGGTGAGGTAAGGTGAGTAATCTATTGAAGGTCTGATGATCTCATAGCGCACTTTTTTAGACACAAGATAACTCAATAACTCCATTCCATTATTTCGTGTTCCTCCAAGGTTTCCTCTAAGGTCGATGATCATATTGTTGCAATTGTTGCGCTCAGTATAAACGAATACTTTTCTGTAAATGGATTTGTATTTGCCTGCAAAAGATTTAACATTTAAATAGGCAATGGTATCAGTAATAAACGCAAATTTATATTTTTCCTCGTCAATAATATATGCTGGAAGTTTGGGGTTTTCAAATGAAAAAGTGGAAGGTTTGATTAATCCAGGTAAGGTGACAAGGAGTAGTGTTCCATTATTTTGTCTCAAGTTAAGAATATATTTTTCAGGATGTTTAAGTTCGTCTGCGATGTAATATGTACAAAGCAGGTTAGCTAATTTATAACCAAATGCCTCGCTGTATCCATCTGGTGAATGGTGAACCAACATTTTGTTTAAGAAAATGTCTGCTGCCGTGCCGTTTATTGAGACTATTTCCGAAATTGAGTCACCAATTATAGTAGTGTCTAATACTTGTTGTACGTAATAGAGTTTATTGTTTTGAGCAAATATTTTACCACCAAAATAATTATTTTCTTCTTTTGGTCGAATAGGATTTTTGTCGATATAGGTATGGATACAGGCAAAACTATCGATTGCTGCACGAATTGCTAAATTATAATTGAATGGAGATATTTCGGTGTCACCATATTTGTTTTTGAGTGCAAGTCTGTGTTCTGTTAAACGTCGTTGATTGTAAAGCGGAAAGTTGTGCGGGTGAATTTTACTAAAAATACTATCCAGGTAATTGAGATCCTTATCCAGTTGCTCAAAGGTGTGTTGTGTGGTTTGGGTGTTCCCATCCACGAAGAAATTAAGGTACAAAAAGAGTAAGAGTAACCGCCTCATGTTGCTAAGTTAGAAAGACCATTTCATATTACGGTCATCTAACATGGCAAAACTTATTTTTATTGCAGAATTGTACTTGGATTGATTACTGTCAGATGCCACGCCATAAACGCCAATTCGAAGGCGACGTCTTGAAAATTTGAAACTTCTTTCTAAGCCGGCATAACCTTCATAATGGAAAAAATTGTATTCTGGAATGTGTAAAAATGCCACGCCTACGACTAAACCAATTCGTGTTTTTTTCATAAAGGGAAGCTTGTTGATAATCGCTCCATTATCATGGTGTACAAAATGCCCTTCATAATAGATGCTTACGGTGGGCAGTGTGCTTTTTAAATTTTGAAAAGTATAAAGTGGGTTGGAAAACCAAATGGGGTCAGATCGACGGTGATATTTCTTATCTGCATCGTACAAATGTGTGGTATTTAGAAATTTTCCTGAAGAGAGGTAGTAGGCACTGGTTCCTAAAGTTAAGATTTTGAACGTTTGAGAAATAGACGCTTTCACATAATCGTGTCCAACGTCGCTCCCCAAAACGCCGTAAATTCCTTTTTCGTAACTAATACCTAGCGTTGGCCATTTTGAACCCAGTACTACTTTTCGTTTTGGCTCGCTCATGTATTTTTGAAAAGGAACAAATTCGATTCTTGCTTGTAAAATTAATGCTTGATAGGGTTTAAAATCTGTCGGTTGATTATTTTTCAAGCCTTTATCGAACCAAGTGATATAGTTTAAGTCACGTACATTACGTCTTTCGGTAAATTCAAAATTGTTGATGAAATAAAAACCGTTAAAAAGTTCAATCGTATGGTTGGCTTGTAAAGATGTTTTTTCAATGAAATTATCACGTTTAAAAATTTGTGTTACCGCATCGTTACTTCGGATCACTCCAAAATCATGTTCGAAATATA
>JAYSRU010000023.1:0-19704 GCA_043720875.1 Crocinitomicaceae bacterium | reverse complement strand
ACCTATACCATTACGCCAACAAGAGGAACATGTGTCGGATTACCAATTATTGTTGTGATTACAGTAAATCCTGCTCCAATTGTAGTTGTAAATTCAGGATCCATTTGTTCTGGAAATAGTCTTGCGTTATTAGCAACTGGTGCAACAACTTACGTTTGGACTGCTAACGCATCGCTAAGTGGAATTTTAGCAGGAGCAGCCACGGCAACACCAACCGTTACCACTGTTTACACTGTAACGGGCACTAGCTTAGGTTGTTCAGCATCTGCTAACAGTACCGTTACCGTAAATACAACACCAATTGCAATCGCAACACCCACGAGTCAAACATTTTGTTCTGGATTAACTACAGCAATCGCTTTGAGCTCTATTACACCCTTAACCACTTTTGCTTGGACAGTAGTTCAAGCAGGCGTAACTGGCGCAAGTGCTGGTGCAGGAGCAAATATTGCACAAGCGTTAACAACAACTGGTGCTGTGCCCGGTACTGCTATTTACACCATTACGCCAACAGCTGGAACGTGTATAGGTGTACCAATTGTAGTTATTATTACTGTAAACCCAATACCTATTGTTACTGTTAATTCTGGTTCAATTTGTTTAGGAAGTAACCTAGCCTTAGTAGCCGGAGGTGCAACAACCTATGTTTGGACAGCTAATGCAACGCTTAGTGCGATCGTTGCAGGAACAGCAACAGCAACTCCAACCGTAACAACCGTTTACACCGTAACAGGAACAAGTAGCGGTTGTACCGCCTCTGCAACAAGCACAGTTACCGTTAATGCAACACCTATTGCCGTAGCAACACCAGCTGTTCAATCCATCTGTTCTGGGTTTACTACCGGTATAGCCTTAAGTTCTGTAACACCATTAACTACTTTTACTTGGACCGTTGTTCAAGCTGGCGTTTCTGGTGCAAGTAATAGCACTGGTGCAAATATTGCTCAATTACTCAGTACAACTGGTGTAGTAGCAGGAACGGCGACTTACACAATTACGCCAACTGTAGGTACATGTGTGGGTTCACCCATCGTAGTTATCATAACTGTAAATCCGTCTCCAACGGTTTTGGTCAATTCTGCCACAATTTGTTCTGGTAACAACATAGCTTTATTGGCAACTGGTGCTACCGCTTATGTTTGGACCGCTAATGCAACGTTAAGCGGTATCGCCGCTGGATCAGCAACAGCAACACCAACTATTACAACAAACTATACCGTAACAGGAACAAGTTTAGGGTGTACCAATAGTGCGGTTAGTACGGTTACCGTAAACCCTACTCCTATTGCAATTGCAACACCAACGAACCAAACAATTTGTTCGGGAATAACCACAGGAATTGCTTTAAGTTCTGCAACACCATTAACAACCTTTGCTTGGACGGTTGTTCAAGCTGGAGTTACGGGTGCGTCTGCTGGAACTGGTACAAATATAGCTCAAGTTTTAACCAACACAGGTGCTGTAGCCGGCACAGCAACTTATACTATAACTCCAACAACCGGGGCTTGCGTAGGAGCTACAATTGTTGTTGTCATAACTATAAACCCTTTACCTACTGTTACAGTAAATTCTGGCACTATTTGCTCTGGGAATAGTATAGTATTAACAGCTGGTGGTGCAACGACTTACGTTTGGACAGCAAGTGCTACACTTAGCGCAATTTTAGCAGGATCTGCAACCGCTACACCTCCAAGCACCACTAATTACACTGTAACTGGTACCGCTTTAGGATGTACTGGAACCGCTACAAGTACCGTAACTATTAATCCAACACCGACTGCAATCGCAACACCGACGTCTCAAACTATTTGTTCTGGAATTACCACCGGAATCGCTTTAAGTTCTGCTACCCCGCTAACAACATTTGCTTGGACAGTTATTCAAGCTGGCGCATCTGGGGCGAGTAATGGAACAGGAACTTCAATTGCACAAACCTTAAATACGATTGGAGCAGTTGCTGGTACTGCAACCTACACGATCACACCAACTTCAGGAACATGTGTTGGCGCTGCTATTGTAGTAGTTATTACCGTAAATCCAATTCCATTAGTGACGGTAAACTCAGGAACAATTTGTGCAGGTTCGAACCTAGTCTTGACAGGAGGTGGAGCAGCAACGTATGTATGGACTGCTAATGCAACACTAAGTGCAATTTTAGCAGGATCCGCTACTGCAACACCTCTAAGTACCACGAGTTACACTGTAACAGGGACATCTTTAGGATGTAATGCAACAACCACAAGCACGGTAACTGTTAATCCTTTGCCTACTATTGTAGTAGGCAACAATGGACCTCTTTGTATTGGTAATACTTTAAATTTGACCGCAACTTCAGGTGCCGGAGCTACGTATTCATGGTCAGGACCAAATGGTTTTACCTCAACTGCACAAAATCCAAGTATTGCCAGTATTGTTGCTGCCAGTATTGGTATTTATACAGTAACTGTCACATTGAATGGTTGCGTCAGCACATCCAGTACCACCTTAGTTTTAAACGGTGGAGTAATTGTGACTATCAATCCTGTTACTGCACTTTGTGACAATGTTGCTCCAATAACGCTTACTTCACCAAACGTTGGAGGAACTTGGACAGGAACAGGAATTACGAATGGAAGTACTGGATCGTTTGACCCAAGTGTTGCCACAGCAGGTGTTCATGTTATTACCTATACAATTCCAGGAGCATGTTCTGGGGCTGTGTCTATAAATGTTACCGTATTAGCATCTCCAACGGCGCAGTTTACGTCAAATATCACTACAGGTTGTGCTCCATTAAGCGTTACTTTTACTGACAACTCAATACCAGCAAGCGCTAGCCAAACATGGAATTTTGGAAATGGAGCATCTTCCACTGGAGCCTTTGTGAATTCGGTTTACAACGCGCAAGGATGCAACGATGTTACCTTGGTTTCGACGAGCGCTAACGGCTGTGTATCTAGTCAGATGTCACCTGCATATATATGCGTTGTTGCTCAACCTGATGTGAGTTTTGCAGTTAACCAAAACGAAGCATCCATAAATGACCCTTCCTTCCAATTCACCAATACATCAACTGGAGCAACTGCATATACTTGGGATTTTGGTGATAATTCGAGTTCTAATACATTTAGCCCTAATCATTTGTATGCTGAAATTAAAGGTAATTACACGGTGGTTCTGATCGGAACTAATGCGGCTGGCTGTATTGATTCTGCGACGCTAAACATTAAGGTGATTGAAGATTTGATTTATTACATTCCAAATTCATTTACACCAAATGGCGATGAGCACAACAATTCGTTCAAGCCAATTTTCACTTCTGGTTTTGACCCCTTCTCGTTCTCATTCATGTTATTCAACAGATGGGGTGAAGTGATTTTTGAATCAAACGATCATACTGTTGGATGGGATGGAACGTTCAATGGAGTAATTGTTCAAGACGGAAATTACACGTGGAAAGTTCAATTTAAAGATTCAGAGAATGATAAGAAATTCTTCAAGACGGGAAGTGTAACGATCATAAAGTAATCAAAACCTTACTAAGCTGATTTATGAGGATTGCTATCCTGATAAATCAGCTTAACAACTAGTCTTACTTCGTATAAAGTTCCTTTACAACATTCACGTGATGAATATTATGCCCAACCATAAACCAAGCGATGGCAAGCGGAGTTATCTGCGTATCTCCAACGTTACCTTTAAAATCTAACATTTCTAAAGAAAGGTATTTAAACAAATGAATATTGCTAGTTCTTACCGCTTCATATTCTTGCAACAAATCAATTAGACTTCTGTCTCCAACATTTCCTTCTGCAACGTATAAATTCTCGTTAAAGCTTGGGAAAACTGATTCATCTTTTCTAGAGATGCACAATGCTCTGTACGCTAGAATTCTTTCTGTATCGATGATATGAGCCAAAACTTCTTTTACAGACCACTTGCCTTCAAAATATTTATGATCTTCTTTTTCTCTTTTAAATCTTGAAAAGATACTTAAGGTTAACTCAAAACTTGAATGTAACGCTAAAAACAAATCTTTGTCTGTGCATAAGTCAAAATATTTTTGCGCGTACGCTGGTGCATCATCTGCCTTTGGTTTTCCTAACATTGTGAGATATTTGATTACAAAACTAACTAGAATTTCTTGTTAATCTACTTTTAACTCGCGTTCGATTATTAATTCTAATCAGAAATTCTGAAAAGAATTTAAAATTGAATTCAGGTTGTTACTTGCTTTTCAAATATTTTTCAAGAAATTGATCTTGTTCCCACAACAAATGAAAAATGTTTTCTTTAGCAACATAACCGTGTGACTCTTTCGGCAGAATAACCATTCTCACCGGAGCACCTAAGCCTTTCAATGCTTGAAAATAGCGCTCAGTTTGAAGCGTAAAAGTACCTGGATTGTTATCTGCTTCACCGTGTACCAATAAAAGTGGAGTTTTCATCTTATCAGCGTTCATAAAGGGTGACATCTCATTATAAATTTTAGGGACATCCCAATAATTACGCTGCTCGCTTTGGAAACCAAATGGTGTTAACGTCCTGTTGTATGCGCCACTTCTAGCAATTCCACATGCGAATAATTTTGAATGAGTAAGCAAATTTGCGGTCATAAATGCACCATAAGAATGACCTCCTACGGCAACTTTAGCTCTATTAATGTATCCTAAACTATCTACTGCATCAATAGCCGCTTTTGCGTTGGCTACTAATTGCTCCATGAAATTATCATTTGGCTCGGTTTTGTCTTCTCCAATAATAGGAAAAGCTGCATCATCAAGCACTGCGTAACCTCTCATCGCCCAATAAACAAACGACCCATAATACGGAAAGGTAAATGCGTTCGGATTCTGGGTACTTTGACCAGCAGAATTTTTGTCTTTAAATTCGGTTGGATATGCCCAAATCAACAAGGGTAATTTTTCTTTCTTCTTTTTATCGTAACCAGAAGGCAAATACAAAGTTCCTGTTAATTCAACTCCATCTGCTCGTTTGTACTTAATTACTTCTTTATGTACTTGCGCCATACTTGCGAATGGATTCTTAAAGAAAGTCAACTGTCTTGGCGTTCCCTTGCTTTTAAACGACCGCACGAAGTAATTTGGATATTCATTTTTAGCTTGAATTCGAACTAGTACTTCCCCTTTCTTTATATCTGTCACAAACAATAAATCTTCCATTTTATTGGCAATGTTCGAAGTATACAAACGTTTTGTTTTAAAGTCTACAAAATTGAATTGGTCAATAAATGGAAATTGCCCATCCTTTGTATGCCCTGAACCTAGTAATAATGCTGTTTCACCATCAAAGGCAATTACATATTTCCCGAACGCGTTCTTTTTCATTTCAAAATCTCCTGGATCCGAATAAATATCTTGGTAATTTCTGTCCCAAATTAAACGCGGAGCTTTCTTTGGATCTGATGGATCAATACTATACGTGCTTTCGTTTCGTGTATCATACCAAGAATCACTAACGATAGCGTAATTTTCTTTACCCCATTGAATTCCACCAAATCGTTGCTTCATTCTCACCAAACTGGTTGCTTGCTTTACAAATGGTGCTTCCCAGGTTAATACTTCATCTCTATATTCCACTTTTACTGTTTGGTCACCTTCGTCCAAAGCAACCACATAAACAAGCGATGCTGCTGCATCACTTCTCCATTGCATACTTCTTTTTCCTTTTCTAACGGATGAAAACCCTTTAGGCATAATTTCTGTCAACGGCACTTCATTTACCAAAGCAGTTAGTTTTCCAGAAATGTCGTAAACATTTGAAGTTAACGGGAAACGACTGTAAGGCACAATGTAAGAGAACGGGCGATGCACGGTTGTTACCATAACATATTTTCCGTCAGGCGATATACTTTCACTCACATACATATCGGCTTTCTTATACAACTCTGCTTTACCAAAAAGGTCTATTTTATATAACTCGGAAGTCGCAATAATTTCGAAATTTGTCTCATCTGTAGCGTTTTTAAGTAAATCTTGGTAGGTTCTATTTTGGGATGCAACTCCGTCACTTTCAGAAACGGTTGGCCCAGTTGCTAATTCTTTTTTACGATCAATTAATGGCGTTCTTTTTAACGGTAACATCCTCAACAACATTCCTTTACTATCTGCATACCAATTGATAGGATTACCTAAATTCGCGTTTACGTTAGCTTCGGTTAATTTATTCGCTGAGGCAGAAGCTAAATCAAGCACCCATAATTCTACCCCTGTTTTTGTGGTATGCGTAAATGCCATTTTTTCTTCGTTCGGAGACCAGGTGAAATTACTTAACTTACTATCTACAGGCAATCCGCTCACTTGTATTTCACTTTTATCCGAATTCCGTTTTAACTTTAAATTGTTTATGTAAGTAATCGTACTTGAAATATTTGTAATAGGATTGATTCGTAATCCACCTAAACTCATTTCTTCTTGGTATAAATCTTCTAAATTTTTGTAAGTGTTACGGTAACTAAACAGAACATATTTATTTTTACTGTCCATCATAACACTTGGCGCAGCAGCATAATCCGCCAAACTTAAAATATCATTTGGAGGTAACATGAAACTTTGACTTTGCTGCCCAAGCGATTTTAATGAATTAGATGACATTGCAAGCATTGATATTAACATTATTAAATTTTTCATAAAACTGATGAGTGAAATTAAAATAGAGAAAATCAAAGGTAAAAAAATGTAACAATATTTAACATAGAAAAGTAGTATAATTTAACGTTATTTGCAGGAAAAATTGTAATGAAATTATCGTCTTTAGACACTTTACTTGGTCTAACCAAACCTTTAAGAAAAAATGTTAAACAAATATACTTTTTAGCACTTCTACAAGGTGTTTTCTACCTCTCGATTCCCATTGGAATTCAAGCCATTGTAACCTATACCATGGCAGGAGAAATGTCATCCTCACTTTTTCTTTTGGCAACTTTAACCATAATCTCTGTTGTGTTTCTGGGGTTATTTCAGTTATGGCAATTGAGAATCAATGAGGAATTTCAACAGCGTTTATTGTCAGAAGTTGGCATAAAGTTTTCAGAAAAGTTCACAAGACTTAGTCCAGGTTTGTATCAAAAAGCAAATGTTGCTAGTAAGGTAAACCAATTTTTTGAGGTTTTAACGCTACAAAAAGGGCTTACAAAAATTTTACTTGATTTTTCGTTTTCTATATTTAGTATTATTCTGGGTTTGATTGTACTTTCTCTGTACAGCGGTATTTTTTCAATTTTCGCACTCATTTCAACGTTGTTGTTATTCCTTCTCATCCGTAAGTATGGAAAAAATACAATGGAGGTTAGTTTGATAGAATCGCACCGAAAATATGCATTTATCAATTCATTGCACAGCTTATTTAAAGGTATTAAACACAGCGATACTATAAATCCAGTCAACGAAGATGAACTGTTAAATGTAGCTAACGATTCACTTACAGCCTTCCTTACCGATAGCACTAAGACGTACAAAATGCTCGACATTCAATATAAAAGCGTTTTATTGTTTAAAGTATTTTTTACTGCAGCTGTATTGTTTGTAGGAATATACATGGTGCAATCTGGACAGTTGAATATAGGTCAATTTATTGCAACAGAAATCATTCTATTAGTTATCATCAATGCGATTGAAAAATTAGTGGTGAATTTAAAAACACTGTATGACGTTATAACCGCGGCGGAAAAAATAAATCAGGTGCTTCAGTTAGATGAAGATACTGAAAAACCGAAGAAAAATCAATATTTTACTGAATTAAACGACCGATTAAGAAAAATCGTTACACTTTATGTAATTTCGAAGAAGATAAAAATAATTGTGGTCTCCCTAATCATTATAGTGGTAGTGACACTCTTTATGCCGTGGAATCAAACGGTATATTCGGAAGGAATTATAAGCACGCTACATCCAACTGGTAGAACGCAAACAATACCATCTCGAATCGGAGGAAGAGTTGAAAGATGGTTTGTTTCTGAAGGGCAATTCATAAAGAAAAATGATACCATTGCATATATTTCAGAAATAAAAGAGGATTATTTTGATCCCAAACTAATTCAACGCACACAAGAACAAGTTGCGGCTAAAGAATCTTCTATCGTTTCGTATCAAGAAAAGGTAAATTCGATCAACGGTCAAATTGATGCATTAAATAAAATCTTGACCCTTAAATTAGAACAAAGCAAAAATAAAGTAAAGCAGTGCAAGGTCAAAATTCAATCGGATAGCATAGAATTTAAAGCATTGACGGCTAATTTTAAAATATCAGAAGATCAATTAAAACGTTACGAAGAATTGCTTGTAAAAAAAATAATTTCGAAAACAGAATACGAAAACAGAAAAGCTAAAGTACAAGAAGGGTATTCTAAAAAAGAACTTGCTGAAAACAAATGGATCAATAGCAAAAATGAATTAATTAATGCAATATTAGACTATAGTTCTGTGCGACAAGAATATAACGAAAAGTTGATGAAGTCCGAATCAGATAAATTTTCCGTAATGTCTAGTCTTTACGACACAGAAGCGAATTTATCAAAAATGCAAAATCAACTTTCGAATTACAGTATTCGCAACAGTTATTATTACGTAACCGCTCCACAAGACGGATATGTTGTTAAATCGCATATTTTAGGAATCGGAGAAATCGTAAAAGAAGGAAGTCCATTGATTAGTTTTACTCCCAGTAATTCAGATCTTTCTGTAGAATTATTTATCGCACCCATGGATTTACCGTTGGTTTATAAAGGAATGAACGTACAACTTCAATTTGATGGATGGCCGGCATTTGTTTTTTCAGGATGGCCAGGAGTTAGTTTTGGAACATATCATGCAAAGGTAGTAAGTGTAGACAAAGTAATTTCATCGAATGGAAAGTTCAGGCTTTTGGCAATCCCAAGTAAGCAAAAATGGCCTTCTGCTATACAATTAGGTAGTGGCGTAAAAGGAATGGTATTACTAAATAAGGTTCCTGTTTTCTATGAAATTTGGAGAAAAGTAAATGGTTTTCCGCCTGAATATTATGTACCAAAAACTAAAAAATCAGAAATTTCTAATGAAACTAAAAAATAGAGTCTTGAGCAAACTAATCGTTTTATTAGCTCTTGCCATTGGCCATCATAGTTTTGCCCAAGATTCACTTTCCTTTTCTAGTTTTATTTCGAATGTGAAGGAATTTCATCCGTTAATGAAAAGTGCTAGGAACTTTGGTGAAATGGGCAATTTACAAATCCAAGCTGCTAAAGGTGGTTTCGATCCACAATTTACCAGTGAATATGAAAATAAATTTTTCAATGAATCTCACTATTATTCAGTAATCGACGCAAAAATAAAACAAGCCGTTTATTCTTCGCATTACCTATCTGTAGGTTACAAATATGCTCAAGGTGATTTTGTGAATCCTGAAAACCGTACACCTAACCAAGGTTTACCCTTCATTGGCGTTGAAACCTCCCTTTTACAAGGATTTGCCTTCGATAAAAGAAGGTCTGATGTTTTGAAGGCTGAAGGATACTCAAATTATTTGGCAGCGGAACAAGAGGCGATGCAAAATGAGATTCTTTTTTCCGCCACCGGTTATTTCTTTGAATGGATTTATGCCCTGCAAGAATTGGCATTGCTACAGAAATTTGTAAAAGTTGCCTCTGATAGATTTGAATCTATTAAAATTTTGGTAAATGTGGATGAAATTGCTGCCATTGACAGCGTTGAAGCTTCTATACTATATCAATCACGTTTGATCGATTACCAACAGGCACAACAAGGATATTTTAAAAAAACCGCTAATTTATTGAAGTCCAACTGGACGAATGACACGATTGCAAACTATTCACTCGATCAAGTCATAACGAAAGATAGCCTTGACTATTATTATGTGAAGGCACGTTTGACTCAAAATTTGTTACTCTCAAACCCTGACATAAATAACCCAAGCTTATTAAAACTGACTGCACAAGGTGATGTTCTAAGGATAGATCAACGCTTAAAGAAAGAACTAATCAAGCCTAAACTAGATATTAGTTACAACCTTCTTTCGAACAAATCCTTGAGCACCTTTAATACCAACAATTACAACTGGGGAATAAAATTTTCTGTACCTATCGGAATGAGAATGTCTCGAAATGAATTTGCCTTGTCCAAAATTAGGGTTGAAAACAACACGTATGAGTTTAACAGTAAATTTAATGAGTTACAGTTCAAAGTGAATTATTTAGAAAAAAACGTCGCATTTATTGATCAACAAATTATACTAGCGGATAAAAATAAAAATTTCAGTGCTGAACTTCTTAGTGCAGAAAAAATGAAATTCGAAGCAGGCGAAAGTTCTCTGTTTCTTGTAAATACACGTGAAAGTAAATTATTAGAGAGCGAATTAAAATTGGCAGCCTTTAAAACAAAATATATCATGATGCTATTTGAACTTATGTACACCCAGGGTAAATTGCAATTTAACCTCTAATCGATTTAAAAATTCGCTCCATTTTTCTAAATTTAACTTATGAAATATTTACTACCTCTCCTTTTTATTGGGCTCTTATTAAATTCTTGCGGAAAAAAGAAAGCTGAAAAACAAGCAAAAAAAGATGACGACATCATAAAAACTTATCTAAACGCCAACAACTTAACCGCCACTAAAACAGATTCTGGACTCTATTACATCATTAATGTTCCCGGTAATGGTCAAAGTTGTGTTTCTACCTCAGATGTTAAAGTTTCGTATAAAGGATATTTTACAGATGGAACCGTTTTCGATGAGAGTCCAGCGGCTGGAATTACATTTAATTTAAAGGGGGTAATCTCGGGATGGACAGAAGGCATTCCTTTTTTTAAAGAAGGTGGATCGGGTAAATTATTACTGCCCTCTGCCCTCGCTTATGGTGTAAAGGGCACCAGTGGAATTCCCGCCAATAGTGTATTAATTTTTGATGTCACCCTAATTGATGTGTTGTAACAATTGGTTAATCCATTAAAAATTTAATTTTTATTTTTTTCTTCAATCCATTGTGACTTGTAACGCGTACTATCCATCGTATGATGTAACAATAAAGATCCAATAAAGTTTTTTGCCCGAAGTTGACTTAGGTTTTTAGTAAGGTATTCCATGCGCTGTAGCAATGTATTTCCGAAAAACACCTTCGAATATTCCGATTCAACTATCCTTATACCTTGTGTTTGTTTCTCTTTCCAGAGTGCTTTATTTTGGTAAAGTTCAACCGCGTTTTCAGCAATTTCTACAGCAGAATCACCAATCAATCCACTCCATTCCAATGTGCCATGCATCCCTTCTGATCCAATCCGGGTTGTACAACTTGGAGTACCACAAACCATAGCCTCCAATAACTTACCTTTTAACCCAGCACCAAAACGCAACGGAGCTATGCAAACCCTAGATTTGCTTACCACAACTTCACTATCTAAAACTCTTCCCAGGCAATAGAACCCTTCCTTCTCGTTATTCAATTGCATAACTTTTGGAGTTGTATATGCCCCGTAAATAAATAATTCAGCACTAAGAATTTTTTTCCGGATCAAAGGCCATATTTCTTGTTTTAAAAAAAGTATGGCATTCCAATTTGGCTCATGTAAAAAATTGCCCACAAAAATAAATCCTTTGCGATCTTCAAACGGTGCCCATTGCGTTATAACTTCAGTTGGAATTGGATCCAAAAGGAATGGAATATAAAGCAAGAGTTGAATATCGATTTTAAAAACGGATTGCAACAATTTCATTTCATAGGTAGAAATCATTAAAGTTAAATCGCACCTCAAAATACTTGCAATTTCTCTTTTTGCCACTTCCGAAAACAAATCTTCTTTCACGAAATCTCTTTCCTGCTTTAACGCTTCGTGCCTTGCATTTCTCAAACAATGTAAATCTTCTGTATCAAGTATTCGTAAAGCAAGCGGACAATTCTTTGCTACACGCCAACCAAACTGCTCTTCCATTGGAAAGCGATCAAAGAGGACTATTGTAGGTTGTAATTTTAGAATAAAATGATCGAATGAAACAGCATTTAACGTAATGAATTCTACGTGCACACCTTTCAGCTTCACGTCAAATGCATATACACTTTCATTCGCAGCGGTCGCAAATGTAATACGTGCATTGTTTGACAAAAAAACATCCATCAACTGCAGCATTCTTTTTCCTGCGGCAGAAGAATTTGGTTCAGGCCAAACAGATCCAATAATCAATATATTTTCTGCGTTGTTTTTCAATTGAGCTTGCTCCTTTAAGAGGTGAACTGCAAAGAAAGAGATAATTCTTCCCAGATGAACCTTTCCATGCAAAGATTGTATAGTGTCTCACCCGTTTGTATTTATTCAAATCCACATTAAATCACAACATCATGGACAAAAAACTTAAAATAACTATCCCTGTTCCTTGTCATCAAAGCTGGGAAGAAATGACCGAAAACAAGATTGGTCGCCATTGTATGAGTTGTGAGAAAACGGTTGTCGATTTCACTAAAATGAATACCGATGAAATCAAGGGATATTTTTTAAATCATGCGAAAGAGAAAACGTGTGGTTATTTCAAGGTATCCCAAATTGAAATTCCGCCCAAAAAATATGAGCATTTTCTCATCACTAATTATCAAAAAGCGCAAAACGGAACAAGTTTTATTCATAAAATTGGGGTGTTTACTTTCGGATCTCTGTTATTTCTTAGCGGTTGCTCACCGTCTAAAAAAGACCAACACACGGTTGGAGAAATTAAAAGTAGAACCGAGATCTCAAAAGACACGGTTGTTTCTGTAACCGCAACTCAGGACACTCTAGTTGAAACAAGAAAAGGTGAAGTAAGTTGTCCGCCAAAAAAGCATTCAGTTCCAACTGTTCTGCAAGGAGAAACACATGATGTTGACCCAATCGATGATAATTATGACGGTCGTATGCTGGGAATGGTGATTAACGAATATACACCTATTGTCGATACGGTTTTGAAACCGTCTTCTGTACCCCTCAAATAAAGAGCAGTTAAAGGTGAAGTTAAACGTACGCTATAAAACAAGAACCATATAGCAAAAAAGAATTAAAACCCTATCAAAATTTTCGACTTTGCATAACAAAAGAGGCAAAACAAAATATTCAATTTGAAGTTTAGGAATCCATTTTAAGACCTCAATATAACCCTTCTTTTTGTTGATTTATTAAAAATTTCTTGTAGTTTTATGACCTATTGAATATGATATGATAACTACAGAGAAAACAGCATCAATGGATCTTGAAAATTATTTTGAAAGATTTAGAAGCAATATTATTGGAATTGATCAAGAGTTTATTTCTCCGTTTGGAACAAAGAAAATTATTTATACGGATTGGACGGCAAGTGGCCGATTGTATCGCCCAATTGAAGAGAAATTAATGAATAAATTCGGACCTTTTGTTGCTAATACACATACTGAAACCACTGTTTCTGGAACTTCAATGACAATGGCTTATCATAAAGCGCGCCATATCATTAAACACCATGTTCATGCAAATGATAATGACGTATTAATTACGGATGGGTCTGGTATGACTGGAGTCATAAATAAATTTCAACGCATTTTAGGATTAAAAGTACCAGAAAATTTAAAAGGGCATATTATAGTTCCAGATGAGAAAAAACCAATCGTTTTTATATCCCATATGGAACATCACTCCAATCAAACTTCATGGTTGGAAACAATTGCAGATGTTGAAGTTATACCAGCAACCGAGGATGGCCTTTTTAGCATTGAAAACTTCACCAGTTTACTTGATAAATATAAGGATAGAAGTATAAAAATTGCATCGATTACTTCTTGTTCGAATGTAACAGGAATTAGAACACCATACCATGAGGTGTCGAAAATAATGCATGAGAATAATGGCGTTTGTTTCGTGGATTTCGCTTGTTCGGCTCCTTACATTGATATTGATATGCATCCTATAAATGATCCGAATGGATACCTAGATGCTATTTTCTTTTCACCACATAAATTTCTAGGCGGACCAGGAACTTCAGGGGTTTTAATTTTTAATAAAAAATTATACAAAAACATGATTCCAGACCATCCAGGAGGTGGAACTGTCAGCTGGACAAATCCTTGGGGTGAACACAAATATGTTGAAAATATTGAAGATCGCGAAGATGGTGGAACACCTGGATTTCTTCAGGTTATTAAGACAGCTTTGGCCATTCAGTTGAAGGAGGCAATGGGAACGAATAACATACTAGCAAGAGAACATCAGATTGTAGAATATGTCTTTTCGAAATTAAAAGCTGTTGCTAATATCGTTTTGTTAGCCGGCCAGCACCAAGATCGATTAGGTGTGATTTCTTTCTACATTAAAAATTTACATTTCAATTTGGGCGTTAAAATGTTAAATGACCATTTTGGAATTCAAACAAGAGGTGGGTGCAGTTGTGCAGGTACTTATGGACATTTTTTGTTGCACGTTGATCAAGAAACGTCTCACCATCTTATTGATAAAATTTCTTCAGGAGATTTAATTGAAAAGCCAGGATGGATTAGAATGTCAATTCATCCAACTACAACCAATAAAGAAATTGATTTTGTTTGCAACAGCATCATTGATTTAGCAGAACATTTTGGAGAATGGTCGAAAGATTATGAGTATAATAAAATAACAAACGAATTCCTTCATAAAAATGCACAACCAATGGAGAAAGAATTGGTTGAAAGTTGGTTTTCATAATTTATAGTTCGATCCATGATTAGTTTGATCCTAAATGATCTTTTGTAAACTTTTTCAGGGACACGTGGGGAAACAAAAAAGTCAAACTACTGATAAACAATAATTTGACTTTTTTTTTAGTAACCTCCTTAGGATAATAGATCCTTTATCGATACGTGCAGTGGATGAAAGCGCACAACCACTTTTACAAAGTAGTTGGCTTTTTTGGGTTTCACTTGCTTCCGAAAACGATGTTTGCGACACAGTGAAAACCAAAAAAGCTCCTTTAACTTGCGTTAAAGGAGCTTTCATCAGAGTGACCTCCTTAGGATTCAAACCTAAAACCTCTACAGCCGTAATGTAGTGCTCTATTCAGTTGAGCTAGGAAGCCATTGCTTTTACAAGCGAGTGCAAAGATAAGGTGTTTTTTTACTTTTGCAAGCGTTTGCAGTGAATAATTGATTAAAAGTTATATTCTTTAGATCAGTATTAATGTATTTCTGCAGAAATACCTCTGTCCAATAGTGCAACGCACATAGGTTCAAGGGCTTCGAAATCTCCACGCTTAACATCACATTTTCCGTTGTTGTGAATAATCCAAGTGCATTGCTCAGCCTGAATGCTTTCGTGCTTGCATACTTTGATTAACGAAGCGGTTACGTGATCAAATGAATTTACATCATCGTTGAAGACAACTAGCATTTTTTGATCTACTAATTGCTCTACTACTAATACATCTTCTTCCGTGTCTGTTTGCATAATTTGTCTTTTGTAAGTTACAAAGGTAAGTCATTTTACACAACTACTTAATGAAATTTAAAAGTTAATCCGGCAGAAAAAATATCTTTACTGGTACTCATCCCAAAATTCAAGCCTATGTTTTGGGTAATTAAGTAACGTAAGTTAAATGCAAAGCGTACAAATATTGAGTGATAACTCGGAAAAGGATTAACTGAATAGTCGAGTTCTCGATTGCTTCCAAAATAGCTATAATGATACCCGAGCTTTAAATTTAAACAAGATTGAAAACGTTTCGAGCTAAAAAAATGAAAGTTCAGATTTGGAGCAATTAAGATTTCATGATTCTTAATGTTAAATTGATACGACGTGGTATCCGGAAGTTTTGAGTAGTACACGCTTCTGAAACTTACTTCATAATATTTAAAGCTGCACTCGCCTCCAATTCCGATCCAATCGTTAATCAAATATTCTCCTCTTATACCTAGTAACCCCAAATTATTTGATACATTGTACCCTTTGTGTATTGATAAACGTTGTATTGCTGGATCAAAAAAACCTCTATAAACGTCAAAAAAAATATTGCCTTTTTTGTCTAACGTTGGCGTCTCGTTCAGTTGAGGTTTAGGCTGATACAAGGTATCGTCAATTTGAGCAAAGGACTGATCATGAAATAGTAACAAAAATAAGGATGCTATGAAATTTGTCATAAAACTGAAACGAAGTTCTGTACTAATTATTACCGTTCAACTAATACTAATCAACTAAGTTAACTTTAATCCAACCAAGAAGGAGCCGCCACTACCCTTGTGGTTCCGTTATGAATCTTCTTAGCTTGGTTTTCTAATTTACCAGCTTCACCAGCATTGATACAAATAATCAATATGCGTAATTTACCATCTTTTGAACTCATTTCTTGGATGTTGCCTTGCTGGCTCAACCAGATTTGTAAACCTTGAGAAAGTGACATTTCTTCGCACATTAATTCTAGCACAAATTTTCCATTAAGTTGCTCACGGTCGCTCACGGTGAGTTGCGCGGTTGGACTTACACTTTCAACATCCACTCCTAAGTATGAAGTAATGGTATCACATTCATATCCATCCATTTGTGGCAAAGATTTTCCTGCTATAACTGCAGCAGTAGTCAATTTTCTGCTTTTTGCACTAAAATTTGTCTGCACTCCTTTTTTACGCAATTGGTCAATTTCGTTGGAAGGAATACCTGCAAATGTTTGTTTCGTAACTAAGCGCTTACGTAAGGTAACGCGTGCTGCAACTCCTGCAGTTTCTTCCGCAACAATTTCTTTAATTTCTTCGGTAGTCGCTTTTGGAGTAATTACTTCTGGCACTTTTTCAGATTCTTTCGCCACCGAAGATTGTCCTGAATTTTTCAGCATCTCAACGCCAGCATCAACACCGATTCGTTCTCCGTTAAAGTACGCAGTAATGAAGGCATCATGGATCCCAAGCTTACGTGCTTCAGTTCGTTTCGGCATTGCATCCTCCACACTCGAGAACACGCCAGAACTATATCGAACTTGTCCGTTTGGTAAACGTAAACTCACCAATGGAGATATATTATGTAAGCGATCTGCTGATATTGCTTTGCTATAAACTCCAACCTGAACCGTAAAGTATAAACCTTTAATATCTTCGCCAGCTGCAGCTATTGCTGTACCTGCTTCTTCGTTGTACCTTACAGTTACCGGTACAAATGGTTCTTTCGTCTTAGCACTGTTGTTTCCAGTTTTACCATTTCCAGTTTTTCCGTTGTTCGTTCCTTTTTTATTTTTAGGTGTATTAATTACCAAGACCTCAGGATTATTATTTGGGTTCGTTGCGATCAATGTTTCATTCTTAGGAGTAGTTGCTCCTTGACTTTTCAGTTTTGCTGCCTCAGCTAAGGTAACTTGTTCACCGTTGTTATACGCCACTACAATTGCACTGCCGTAACCCATTTTTTTCATTTCCGACATTGCTTTTTTAGCAGCTGCAGGACTAGAGAAAGAACCCGCAACGTAACGCGTCATACCATCTTCTTGTTCCTCACCAGTTACAGGAGACATTTTAGCATAGATGTTTTTCTTAGGTTGCGAGGCAAAAGCTCCGACTTGCACACGGTAAACCAAGCCCTTGTTTAAGCCATATTTGTCCATTTGTGCACCCATAGAATTTTTAGGCTCAACTTCTCTGAGTAACAAGTTTTGAATATTATCTGCAGTTACCGCATCCGAAGGCATAAGATTTTTCATCTCCAAATTGATTAACAAGAGCTCTTCTCGTTTTTCTCTAATGTCTTTATTCAATCTAGATAATTCAACAATAGCTGCTTTTTCAGTTGGTGTTAAATCATTAGCATTGGCAACACGCGCAGTTGATTCCTTCACACGCTCTAAGACAAGATCTCTCATTTTTTGCAACGAATCTATTGCACGGCTTGTATTATTTTGTTCGAGTTTCTTTAAATACATTTGTTTGTATTCTTCCGTAGCAGCAATATTGCGCTCAGCTTCATACGACACGGTAGTATTTTCATTGGCAACATCTATCGGCGTTTCTTTAAATGCGTTTTGTTGGGCATTCATTTCTTCCAATTTTGCTGCTAAGGCTTGTTCTTGTAGCACCAAGGCAGAAATCCCTTTATCCAATGTCGCCGTTTGAGTTTCGCGTTGTTGATTCGTTAACGACTTATCCGTAGAAGTTGCCAATTCTTTCTTTACCTCTTGAAAACCATTAATTTTATCCGCAACCTCATTTTTGAGGGCAAGAACGTCTGCTTGTGTTTCTAAACCTATTGCACCACCCGTAACTTCCTTAGTGATGTTTTTGACCTTCATTTCTTCAATCGCTTTATCGATTCCGCTAAGCAGGCTTTTTTCTTCAGCAACAAGATCTTTTAAGAGCTCATTCTTATCTTCCATACTTTTGGTACGCGCAACTTTTTGCGTTAGAATTTCAATTGCAGTTTCACTCGCTGCTTTACTTGATTTCACAACCTCTGTTTGCTTTTCGTTTGCAGATGCATTCTTTGTCGCATTATCAAACGTAATCGATTTTTTCTCAAGTGTTGCTTTCGCATCCGTAGATGAAAGTGCTAGAATTTCATTTTCAGTTTTCACCAACTGAATAACTTCTACTAATAACTGACGTTCAGCTGCTTTACGTTCTTTTTCCGTGACTTTAACATCAACTCTTTTTTGCTCAAGTAACAACGCTTTTTCTGCTGATGTACTTGCTTTTCTTTGTAGCTCAATATTTTTATTCGGGTCTACAACTAATTCCTCTAAATAAGCTGCTTTCTTTTTAATCTCTAACACTTTAAGATCATTCGCTTCCTGAATTTTCTCAAGTGCCGCTAATTTGGTCTTCGCCTCAACATTATCAGGACTCGATGCTATTTGTTGCGCCAGTTCATCCGTTTGATCTCCCAATACTTGGTTCAATTCTTTTAGCACTGATTCTTGCTTGTTGATGACAGCAAGATCATTAGGAGCAAGCACCAAAACATCTGCTTTTTTTCCAACCAACGATTTATTGTAATTTAAAACCGCAAGTTGTTCAGCACTAACTTGTTGAACGCCGTCCTTTTTAATCGAAGCGATCTCATTCTTAGCATTTAAAATTAAATTATCTAGTTCAGCTAATTTCAAAACTAAGGCAGAACTTGGTGTAGTTTTATTTTCTTTCGCTACACTTTTCTTTAATTTTTCCAATTTCTTTACATTGTCTTCATACCTTGCGATCAATGCCTTCTCCCCCTTTTTATCTGCCTGAGCAAGTGCTAAAAGGTCCTTGATTTCTGAATTAAACGTTGGATCAGCTTCTGTCAAAATCGATTGTTGCAATGCTTCCGTTTGACTTGGCGCAGTTCCCGTTTCATTTACTTTCGGATCAGTTGTTGTTGTTTTTTCGTTGTTCGGAACCACTGCTGCAACACCTCCGTTTCTTAACTCATTTTGCTTTAATACGTTTTCCTTTAAGTTTTCTAACTTTTGATTTTGTGCAATTAAGGTAGACTTTTCATCAGTTCCTTTTGCAACTTTATACTTTTCATCGTTTTCGGAAATTTTCGTATCAATGGTGTTTACTAATTTTTTGTCAAGCTCATTAACCTTTGATTTTTTTACCTCATCCGACAACTTCGTATTGTTTTCTATTGCGCTAACCTCCGCTTGGTACGTTGGAGCAACAAATTCAATTGTCTTTTTAGATGCTGGTGTTAGTTCTGTTTTAGTTGCTGAGGTATTTTTTGGCGTTACTGCAAGTTCATTCCCTGCTTTAGTTCGTGTATCTACTCGTTCTGTTAATTCTGTTTTAAGCGC